>JARROG010000018.1:0-11575 GCA_037384185.1 Anaerolineales bacterium
AATACCTGTACGTTTGAGGGAGTTGAATACTCGCACGGTCAGGTCAAGATTTTCGATCGGCATTTCTGCTGCTTCACTGTTAACGGTTTGAACGGGTTCAGCTTGTTCAATCGGGACAACCAGCATTTCCTCGCTGATGCCAGCGATGAAGCGCAAGTGCTCAATCAGGATCTTGGAAGAATCACTCAGCGCCTGTTCAGGTGAGATGGTGCCATCTGTCCAAATCTCGAGAATGACCCGGTCATAGTCGGTGCTCTGACCAACACGGGCAGAGGCTACCGTCCAGTTTACTTTACGGATAGGTGTATAAATTGCATCCACGGGCAGCTCGCCAATCGGCAGGCGGTCCTTGCGGTCCTCAGTGGGCAGGTAACCCCTGCCCTTGCCAACTGCCATTTCAATGGTCAGCGGTTTGCTTCTGCCGTCCACAGTCATCAGGTACAGCTCAGGGTTGACGATCTCGACCTCGGCCGGCAAAATGATATCCGCCGCCGTGACCACGCCTTCCCCTTTTACTTCCAGGTGCATATTCGCCAGATCGCCCTCGTGGAGGATCAAGCGCAGCTTTTTGATATTGAGCATCAGGCGCAGAACATCTTCCTGGACGCCGGGGATGGTGTCATACTCGTGATCCACTTCCGTGATCCGGATCGATGTCACCGCAGCTCCTTCCATGGAGGAAAGCATCACCCGGCGTAGGGCATTCCCAAGGGTAATCCCATAACCGCGCTCCAGCGGGTTGATCTCATACTTTCCATACGCCTGAGCTTCAGCGACTTTTTCTATCTTTGGTGTTACCATATTATTCATTCCAAGCACGGTTCACCTCTCCCTCATCCTAATACTTATCTGCCAGATCCTGATTACCGGTTGTAGTACTCAACGATCAGCTGTTCATCGAGATTGCCATCAATCTCAGACCGTTCCGGCAAACGAACCACACTGCCTGATAAAGTTTTCAGATCCCTCTTCACCCACTCTGCGGGAGTCCTGTTTTCCGCTTCCTTGGACAAGTTCTTGAAGAAGGTCCGCTTCTTGGATCCTTCCCGAACACCGACGATGTCCGAAGGGGTGACGATCACCGAAGGAACGTCTGTCCGCCGGCCGTTGACGTTGAAGTGGCCGTGGGTCACCAGCATGCGAGCCGGAGCCCGACTGGCGGCATAACCGAGGCGGTACACGACGTTGTCCAGCCTGGTTTCCAGGATCTGCAGCAGATTGAGACCGGTCAGGCCTCTGCGCTGCAGCGCCGTCGCATAGTAGCGGCGGAACTGGCGTTCGGAAATATCATAAATGCGGCGGGCTTTCTGTTTGGCCCTCAGCTGGCGGGAGAAGTCCGATTCACGGTTGCGGCGATACTGGGCTCCCTTACCATGCTGTCCCGGAGGATAACTCCGGCGTTCAAAAGCACATTTTTCGGTGAAGCAGCGCTCCCCTTTCAGGAACAACTTCTCACCTTCACGGCGGCAAACTTTACATTTTGCCTCACGATATCTTGACATAACTACTTCCTCTTTACATTGAGCTGTAAATTCAATTCAACTTTAGCAGGATCCGATCCGGAGCAATCTTCCGGTTAGACCCGGCGCTTTTTGGGCGGACGGCAGCCGTTATGGGGAACAGAAGTGACGTCGGTGATCGAAGTCAGTTTCAGTCCCATGGCTTCAATTGCTCTCAAAGAAGCTTCCCGACCGGGGCCGGGACCATTGACATAAGCATCCGCCTCGCGGATTCCCATGCCCATAGCTTTCTTGACAGCGTCCTCGGTTGCCAGCCGGGCGGCAAAAGCCGTGCTCCGGCGGGAACCCTTTAATCCGACTGCGCCCGGGCTGCTCCAGCACACTGTATTTCCCTGATGATCGGTGACAGTGATAATGGTGTTGTTGAAAGTCGCCCGAACATGGATCTGCCCTGAAGCCAGTGTTCTCTTCTTTTTCCTACCGCCCTTGGGGCGGGATGATTTTTGAGCCATAGTTCCTCTTCTCTCGTCTTGTCTTTTTGTTCGTGGTCAGCCTGAGCGTTCACAGCCGCGGGAAGGAAAGGCTTCCCGAAATGAATGCCTGGCCGGCCTGATCAAGGGGCAGCTGGATTGTTTAGGTCTTCTGCATACCCCGGCGGCGTCCGCGCCCGGCCACAGTCTTCTTGGGGCCTTTTCGGGTGCGGGCATTGGTGCGGGTGCGCTGGCCGTGGACCGGCAGTCCGCGCTTATGGCGCAGTCCCCGGTAACAGCCAATTTCCACCAGGCGTTTGATATTCATCTGCACTTCACGGCGCAGATCACCTTCAACCTTGAAATTATTATTGATATATTCCCTTAATCCTGTGATCTGGGAATCGGTCAGCTCCTCAACCCGGGTATCCCGGTCCACACCCGCTGACTCCAGGATCTCCTGTGAGCGGGTCAGACCAATTCCATATATATAGGTTAAGGCAATTTCCACACGCTTATCACGCGGTAAGTCAACACCTTGAATACGAGCCATACGATCTACCCTTGCCTCTGTTTATGCTTCGGATTTTCACAAATGACGTAAACACGGCCCTTACGTCGCACTATTTTGCATTTTTCACAGCGTTTCTTTACTGAAGAAGACACTTTCATGATTACACATCCTTAATTTACTGCTATTTCTTCAACTTTCCTGCCTATCAGCAAAAGCATTATTATACCTGATGCATCAGACCCAGTCTAGGGAGATGGGCTTTCAGCCTTGCTCCTGGTAGCGGGTCAATATCAACGGGCCGTTCGCTGTCACCGCCACTGTATGTTCATAATGGGCGGTCAGTGAATGATCCACTGAAATCACAGTCCACTGATCGGGAAGGACCTTGGTCTGGGGAGTTCCGACCAGCACCATCGGTTCAATCGCGATGGTCATGCCCTCCTTGAGGGTCATTCCCTGCCCAGGCACACCATAATTTGGCACCTGGGGAGGTTCATGCATTTCCCTGCCGACCCCGTGTCCAGTGTACTGGCGGGGTACATGGTAGCCCGCACCCTCAACGTGAGATTGGATGGCCGCACCGATATCACCAATCTGCTTCCCGGGGCGCATCTGATCGATGCCCTTGAATAAGGACTCCCGGGTAACATCGATCAAGCGCTGTTTCTCTTCATCGATTTCACCCACACCAACCGTAAAGGCGGAATCGCCGATATAACCATCCAGCGTTGATCCACAATCCACCGAAACGATATCCCCTTCCTTGAGGACACGTCCGGAGGGAATCCCGTGAACCATCTCCTCGTTGATGCAGATGGTCAGCGTCGCCGGATAGGGATAGGGACCGGGATAACCTTTGAAGGTTGGGATTCCTCCGTGGTCCCGGATGATCGCCTCTGCTGCCGCATCCAGATCTCTGGTCGCGACACCGGGTTTGATCATGGCCCTGACCTCTTTCAATACCAGGTCATTCAAGCTGCCGGCTGCTTGCATCTTTTTGATCTCCAGCTCGGTCTTGACCAACTGTTTATTGAAAGTAATCATTGCCTGGTCCCACTGGGGAGGGTTAGCCCCGCCCGTGATTAATTATTAACGTACAAGCAGCTTCTCATCATATCCATGGAGCTTGAGCTCAGCATCGATATTCTGGAAGGTATCCCGCACCACGCCAACCACAATCAGCAAACCCGAAGAAGTGATCAACATCGTTCCTGTGCCGCTGGTGCTCAACTGAGTGAGCCCGATAGCAGAGAGAATGACTCCGATCACGAAGGGCAGCACTGCGACGGTGCCCAGGAAGAACGCGCCCGGAAAAGTGATCCGGCGCAGCACTTTGGTGAGGTAGCGCTGGGTAGGTGCACCCCGGCTGACGCCAGGGATCTGAGCGCCTGCCCGTTTGAGGTTGGCGCCGTAGTCCTGCTGAGCGAAAAGTACATCAGTATAGAAGAACGTAAATCCAATCACCATCAGGAAGTACAGCAGCCAATACCAGGGAGACTGACCACCGAAGATATTCTGCATTCCCTGGGCCAGGTTTTGAACCCAGAGCTTGTCCGAGTTGATGAAGAAGCTGGCCACGATAGCCGGGAAAGTCAGCAGAGATTGACCGAAAATCAGCGGGATCATGCCGGCCATATTGACCTTCAAAGGCAGGGAGCCCTTGACAGGCATGGACTGGCGGTTGCCGACCCGGCGGCCAGGATACATCACAGGGATGTTACGCTGTCCTTGCTGAACAAAGACAATTGCGTAAATGATCAGGACCGTGATCACCAGGACAAATGCCAGGGTGATCCAAATGGTCTGGGTCAGGTTGATGATCCGGTAAAAATTCTGGGGGATGCGCGAAACGATGCCGGCAAAGATCAACAGGGAAAGGCCCTGGTTGCGGATGCCGTATTCGGAGATCAGCTCTCCTAACCAGATGGCAAACATCGTTCCAGCGGTCATGCTGGTAACGATCGCCAGACTGGGGATAAAGGAGCTGCCCCGAAAACCAAAGTTGCTGATGATAGGAACACCGCCTGCCAGGCTGGTGAAGATCCGGATCTGGCCCACAGCCTGCAGGGCCGCCATCGGGATGGCCAGGATATACGTCCAGCGCTCCATCCATTTCCGGCCTTCCTGGGGATCCTCTTCCATTCTCTGCTGCAAGGAAGGGATGATAGGCACAAGCAGCTGCAGGATAATCTGGGCGGTAATATAAGGGTACACACCCATCGCCAATACAGAGAAGTTGGAAACCGTACCACCCGAGAGCATATCCAGAATACCCACAAAGGTGCTGCCTGCCCCGCCGCCTGAGATGATAGATGCGATGGCCTGGCGATCAGCGCCAGGAACCGGTACATGGGCTGCCAGTCGGTAGATCACCAGAATCATCACTGTAATCAGCAGTTTCCGGCGGATGTCCTCTGCTTTCCACAAATATCTCCAAGCAGATGTTTTCATTGCATATCTCTCCTCAATCCTGCCCTGCCAGGGGCTGAAATAGATCCAAATTCCTCAGACCGGATCAGCTCTCGATAATTTCGACTGTACCGCCAGCTTTTTCGATTTTTTCCACAGCCTTTTTGGAAAAGCGGTGAGCTTTGATCTTAAGCGGTTTATTAAGTTCGCCCCGCCCCAGGATCACCACAGGTTTGCTGAGGCTGCCGATCAACTCGGCCTCCCGGAGAGAATCCGGGGTCACTTCAGATCCCTTGCGGAATTGGGACAGGTATTCTAGATTCACTTCCTGGTACTCAACCCGATTAAAATTATTAAATCCAGGTTTGTGGGGCATCCGCCGGAAAAAAGGCGTGTCGCCACCCTGGTGCCAGAGGGGAACTCCACCCCCAGCCCGGGCATTCTGACCGTTCATACCCCGTCCAGATGTCTTTCCAATACCAGAACCGTAGCCGCGTCCAACGCGTTTGCGGTCCTTCTTTGACCCTTTATTTGGTCTCAAATCATGCAGTTTCATAGTAAATTCCTTCTTGCCGTTCAGTCCACCTCGACGAGGTGTTTGACGCGCTCGATCATCCCCTGGATGCTGGGCTGGTCTGGTCGTTCCACAACCTGGTTGATCTTTCTCAACCCCAGCGCTTCCAGTGTCAGGCGTTGTGATTTAATCCGCCCATGGGGGCTCCTGACAAGTTTGATCTTCAACATATTTGCTTTCTTCTTGGCCATGATCCTTATCCTCTATCCCAGAAGGGGATCAACCGTTCAGGGTCTACACCCCGGACCGCTGCTTCCTCGTAGGGATCCTTGAGCTGTTCCAGGCCATTGATAGTGGCGGCAGCGATATTCATCGCATTGTTGCTGCCCAGTGACTTGGTAAGGATGTTGTTGATCCCCGTCACTTCGACCACAGCTCGGACGCTGCCGGCAGCGATCACGCCTGTTCCCTCGGAAGCAGGTTTTAACAGCACCTTGGCACCGCTGACCTTTCCGGTCACCTGATGAGGGATGGTGGTGTTGTAGACTGCCACCGGACGCATATTGGCCTTGGCATTCGAAGCGGCCTTGCGGATCGCGGCCGGAACTGAGTTGGCTTTACCCATCCCCATGCCCACGTTGCCCTTGTGATCGCCGGCAACCATGGTCACCCGGAAGGAAAACCTGCGGCCGCCTTTCACAACAGTGGCCACTCGTTCAATATTGATAATCCTTTCATCGATTTCCTGTTCAGGATTGTCTCTGTAACCGTTTGACATAACCTTCTCCCAGATGGGTAACTAAAACTTCAAACCTTTCTCACGGGCACCGTCAGCCAGGGCAGCCACGCGGCCAATGTACTTATATCCACCGCGGTCAAAGACCACTTCGCTGATGCCCTTTTCCTTGGCCCGTTCGGCTATTGCCTGACCAACAAGGGCTGCCTGTTCTTTCTTGGATTTTCCCTTGGTCTTTTTGCGCAGCTCCGAGTCAATCGTGGAGGCTGAGACCAGGGTGTGGCCCTGGATATCGTCTATTACTTGAGCATAAATTTCGTTAAGACTGCGGTAGACATTCAACCGCGGCTTCTCTGCAGTCCCGGAAATCTGTTTGCGGACCCGCAGATGCCTTCTTTTTCGAGCGTCTGCTCTGCTTCTCTTTTTCGCCATATTACGCTACCTTACCCGCTTTGCCTGCTTTGCGGCGGATATACTCATCTTTGTATCGAATGCCCTTCCCTTTATAAGGTTCGGGCGGTCTGATCTTGCGGATATCTGCAGCCACCTGGCCGACCACCTGCTTGTCGACCCCGGAGATGAAGATCTGCTGGTTGCGTTCGCCAACCTCGAATGAAATTCCCTGCGGCGGTTCTACCAGCACAGTGTGCGAGTAGCCCACGTTCAGTTCGAGATTTGAGCCGCTCATGTTAGCACGGTAGCCCACACCAACCAGCTGCAGTTCCTTTTGGAATCCGTCCGTCACTCCAGTGACCATATTTTGGAGCAGAGCTCGGGTGGTTCCATGCAGAGAGCGCATTTCCCGGGCATCTGAAGGGCGGGTGACCAGGATCTGGTTGTCTTTCACCTCGATCGAGATCACAGGGGAAAAGGTGTATTCCAGTTCACCCTTGGGACCCTTGATGCGGACATGCGACCCGCTAATATTCACGTCTACGCCGGAGGGTATATCGACCGGCAATCGTCCTACTCTAGACACAGCGCCTTCTCCTTTATCGTCCTTAATTGTTGTTCACAATCCGGGACCTAAAACACCTACCAGACTTTACAGACCACTTCGCCGCCCACACCCATTTTCTTGGCCTGGCGGCCGGTCATGACGCCTTTCGAGGTGGTCAGAATGGAAATCCCCATCCCTGACAGCACATATGGGATCTCATCCTTTCCAGCATAGATTCGCTGGCCAGGTAAGCTCACACGCTGCAGGTCGGTGATCACTGAACGTTTGGTGCGCCGCTTCCCGACGTACTTCAAATCCAGGGTAAGGATCTTGTGGGCTGGGCTTATTCCATCAGTGACTTCATAGCTGCCTACGAAACCTTCCTCTTTGAGGATCTTGGCAATGGCTACTTTCATCTTTGAGCTCGGCATCGAGACCTGAGGATGTTCAGCGCGCACTGCGTTTCGGATTCGTGTCAGCATATCAGCAATTGGATCATTAAAACTCATTACTAGTCCTCCATCCAACTTACCAAGATGATTTGACAACGCCGGGGATCTTCCCCTCGAGTGCCAATTCACGGAAACAAATCCTGCACAAACCAAAGCGGCGCATATACCCCCGTGGGCGTCCGCAGCGCTTGCAGCGATTGACTTCCCTGACTTTATATTTTCTGTTTGATTCACGTGCAATCATACTCTTCTTAGCCATTTGCGGTTTCCTCCTTAAACGGCATGCCCAATTTCCGCAGCAGAGCCCGACCGGATTCATCATCCTGGGCAGTCGTGACAATGGTCACTTCCAGGCCGCGAATCTTGCTGACTTCGTCATAGTTGATCTCAGGAAAGACCAGCTGCTCCGTGATGCCCAGGGTATAATTGCCCCGACCATCAAAGGAATTGGGAGATACTCCCCGGAAGTCGCGAACCCGGGGCAAAGCGACATTCATCAAGCGGTCCAGGAAGGACCACATTTTGTAACCACGCAGGGTAACCGAGGTGCCAATGGCAACTCCAGTCCGCAGCTTGAAATTGGCGATGTTGCGTTTGGATTTATTGATCAGCGGTTTCTGCCCAGTGATCTTGGTCAAATCCCTCACAGCCTCGTCGAGGAGCTTGCCGTTATCCAATGCATCACCTACGCCAACATTGACAACCACCTTGGTGACGCCGGGGCACTGCATGACATTTTCCAGTCCCAGCTCTTTGACCAGGCCCGGTACGATCTCTTCTTGATAAAGCTCATGTAATCTATTCATTCTTTCGCTCCCAGCCTCAATCGATCAACGCATCACAGCGTTTGCATACTCGGTGGGCAACTCCGTCTTCGCGGGTGATCCCAACCCGGGTTGCTTCTCCACAGGAAGGGCAAACCAGCATGACGTTTGATATATGAATGGGTCCTTCAAATTCAATAATTCCGGGGCTCATCGTTCTGCCCTGGGTTTGGATCTGCCCTTGATGCTTTTTCCGGATATTGACTCCTTGTACGGCAACCCGCCCTTTATCGCGGTAGACCTTAATGACCTCTCCGCGCTTGCCTTTATCAGCACTCCGGCCGCTGATCACTTCCACGGTGTCGCCTTTGCGTATCTTTACTTTCACAGTATTTACTCCTGCCTGCGATTCCCTAAACCGTTTCCGGCGCCAGGGAAACTATTTTCATGAACCCTTTTTCGCGCAGCTCGCGGGCAACCGGACCAAAAATCCGGGTGCCTTTCGGGTTGGTGCCGTCCGTATCCAGGATGACAACCGCGTTATCATCAAATTTGACCGTTGAACCGTCATTCCGGCGCCATTCCTTGGCTGTGCGAACAACCACGGCGCGGACAACCTCATGAGACTTGACGGAACCCTGGGAGGTGGCGCTTTTAATGGAACCTACCACGACATCTCCAACTCGGGCATAGCGGCGGGTAGATCCGCCCAGAACCCGGATAACCAGCAGTTCGCGGGCTCCGGAGTTATCGGCGACATTTACTCGAGATTCTTGCTGTATCATGTCTGCCTCTCCTATCCCTCGCTGATGACCGATTTGCGGATGATCTCTTCCACGACCCAGCGTTTGGTCTTGGAGATCGGTTTGGTTTCTACGATCCGTACCTGGTCACCAACGTCGCAGCCCAGCTCATCGTGAGCTTTCACCGCTGAATGCCGGTCAATTACCTTCTTGTACAGGCGATGACGGAACCGCCGGGTGATATCCACCGATACGGTTTTATCCATCTTGTTGCTGGTGACAACCCCTGTTAAGCGTCGCCGATCGTTCATGCTTCACCTTCCTGCGCGCGTTTGCGTTCATTTAATACCGTTTCCAGCCGGGCAATAAAGCGCCGGGTCTCCCGGATCCGGGAGCTATCAAGCAGCTCGCCAGTTGACTGTTGGAACCGGAGATTCATCATTTCTTCTCTGGCACAATCAAGCTCAGCCAGCACTTGATCGTCAGCTAAATCGCGGATTTCGTCTACCTTCATTCGCTTTCTCCTACTTCTTCGCGGCGGACTACTTTGGTTTTGATGGGCAGCTTGTATGAAGCCAGCCGCAGCGCTTCCAGCGCCGCGCTTTCAGGGACGTCACCGCCGATCTCAAACATGATCCGGCCAGGTTTGACTACCGCAGCATAGAATTCCACCGCGCCTTTTCCTTTACCCATCCGGGATTCAGCCGCTCGTTTAGTGATCGGTTTATCCGGAAAGATGCGGATCCATACCTTACCGCGCCGCTTCATGGCACGCACCATCGCCCGGCGGCAGGCTTCGATCTGGCGGGAGCTGATCCAGGCCGGTTCCAGGGCTTGCAGCCCGTAATCACCGAAGTGGATTTCCACGCCGCGGCTTGCTTTGCCTTTCATCCGGCCGCGCATCTGCTTTCTGTACTTATACCTTTTTGGCATCAACATATTACTAATCCTACCTTTGATCCGCTGGAGAATACCGGCAGCAGCTTATTTGCTGACGTATACTCCGTCATGCGCTTCTGATTCTTCTTCTTCTTCCATGGTCGGCAGGACTTCACCTTTGTAAATCCAGACCTTGACGCCGATATTCCCATACGTAGTGGAAGCTTCGACGTTCGCATAATCGATATCCGCTCGCAGCGTCTGGCGAGGAACCCTACCTTCCCGCATATGGATCGTGCGGGACATTTCCGCACCACCCAATCGTCCGGCCACTTCCACACGGATGCCTTCAGCGCCTTCTCGCATGGTGCGCTGAATAGTCCGGTGCATAGCCCGGGAATAGCTGATCCTGCCCTCGATCTGGCGGGCAATATTCTCGGCGACCAGATAAGCGTCCAGGTCCGGGGTTTCGATCTCCTTGATATCCACGTCAATCGACTTACCGACCAGGTCCTCTAATTTCTTACGCAGGACCTTGACACTGGAGCCTTTCCGTCCGATCAATACACCCGGTTTGGATGTATGGATAATGACCTTTACCTTGCCGGGAAAACGTTCAATTTCAATTCTGGACACGCCAGCATTGGAACTTTCCCCGTGGATCAAATCCCGAATGGCGATATCTTCCTGAAGAAAATCAACATACTTTTCCCCTTCAGCAAACCAGCGGGCATCCCAGGTCTTGGTTACTTTCAAACGAAATCCGGTTGGATGTACTTTACGACCCATAATTTCTCCTACTGCTCACGTCCACCCGGTATAGCCTACCATCCGGGAGGTTGTTTCCTTATCTCGCGACTAAACCTCTTGGTGTTCTCTAAGAATCACAGACAGATGAGAAGACCGCCTTAAGCGGGGCTTGACGCGTCCCCTGGCACCAAAACGGCGCCACTTGCGGGTAGGTCCTTCATCCGCGAAGACCTTGTGGATGTACAGATCGTAGCGGTTCATCCCAAAATTGTTCTCCGCATTAGCCACAGCCGAGGTCAGCAAATTAGAAAGCGGTACAGCTGCTTTATTGGTGGTGTAACTCAGCAGCTCGAGGGCTTCCACCACGTCTTTTCCTCGCACCAGGTCGACAACCAGTCGTGCTTTCTGGGCAGAGACAGGAATATGGCGCGCGTAAGCTCGAATATCCTGATCCATGACTAAATCTCCCTTGCCGCCTCAGTAGCGGTTTCCTTCTTACGAGCGGTCCGTTTGACCGCCAGGTGACCCCGGAAGGTCCGAGTGGGTGCAAATTCGCCCAGACGGTGGCCAACCATATTCTCCGTGATGTAGATCGGCACATGCCGTCGTCCATCATGGACAGCGATGGTGTGTCCCACCAACTGGGGGAAAATCACGCTGGCCCGGCTCCAGGTCCGGATGACCTTTTTCTCTCCGCGCTCATTCATCGCATCGATCTTCTTTAATAGCTTCGGGTCTATAAAGGGACCCTTTTTCAGTGATCTTGACATACCTCTCACTCCTCATGCGGCACCCGCCTGGATGCTGCAGGATCTTCTTAGCGCCGCTTCTTCTTCTTTCCTACCCGCCGATCACGAACAATATACTGGCTCGTGCGTTTGTTGCGGCGGGTTTTTGCACCCAGGGTCTTTTTGCCCCAGGGGCTTTTAGGACTGGGCATACCC
>JARROG010000019.1:0-16651 GCA_037384185.1 Anaerolineales bacterium
AAAACTGCCCTGACCAGTCCTGGCGCGGCGCCTTTCCTGGAGGGAGAGAAAGTCAAAAAGGTGATTGTTGTTCCTGGACGGCTGGTTAATATCGTTGTTTAAATTTCAGGGCAAATTGATCCAGACCTAGGAAAACGGACAAAGACAGACTGCTCCGGAAGGGTTTGAGTTCATTTAGGGAACCATATTGGAATTTACAGAAAGCCGGGACCTCCCCGGCTTTCTTTCGTATAGACAAATTCCTGGCGTTTGCTGCTGAATTGGGACAGCAATCGTCAGGGGTGGATAGGGTATACTTAGAGCGGAATTCTATTTACCTGAAAGTCATTAATTTTGGAGGGATCATGGTTGTAAAAAAGGTAATTGTTGCGACAGAGAAGGCTCCCAAAGCAATTGGACCGTATTCAGCGGCTGTCAAAGCTGGAAATCTCGTTTTCACTGCAGGTCAGCTGGGTATTGACCCTGACAGCGGAGATTTCGTACCAGGTGGAATAGAAGCACAAACCAAAAAAGCGCTTGAAAATTTGTCTGCAGTGCTGGATGCTGCTGGAACTTCTTTGGCAAATGTCGTTAAAACCACTGTGTTTCTGGATGATATGGATGATTTTTCAGACATGAACGGGATTTATGGCCAGTTCTTTACTGAGAATTTTCCTGCCCGATCCGCCGTGCAGGCTGCTAAGCTTCCCAAGGGGGGATTAGTCGAGATAGAAGCTGTCGCACTGTTGAGTTGAGTTACGGCAGGCATTCATAGCTATGAGTGGAGAATTGATCCTGCTGGTAGATGATGAACCAAACATCATTGAGCTGGCTCAGCTCTATCTAGAGCGGGAAGGATATCGGGTTCTCTCCGTTGGAGATGGGCTTGCAGCTTTGAAGGCAGTGGAAATACATCGCCCATCCCTGGTTGTCCTCGATTTGATGCTGCCTGAAGTTGATGGTTTGGATGTCTGCCGCAGGCTGCGATCTAAAAAGGATCCGGTAGCCATTTTGATGCTCACTGCCCGGGACGAGGATATTGATAAGATCCTGGGGCTGGAACTCGGCGCAGATGATTATCTTACCAAGCCGTTCAATCCCCGGGAACTGGTCGCGAGGGTTAAAGCAGTTCTCCGGCGGGGCGAGGAACGATCTTATTCTGCGGAGGACAAGATTATCTCCATCGGCGATCTCACAATTGATCCTCTCCGGCGGGAAATTCAGGTGAGGGGAGCTTTGATCGTCCTCCGCGCCCAGGAGTTCGACTTACTTTATACTCTGGCAAGACATCCAGGTATCGTTCTCTCTCGGGACCAGCTCCTTGATCAAGCCTGGGGTTACGATTATTACGGCAACACGCGGACCGTGGATGTGCACATCGGGCACCTGCGTAAAAAGCTGGCTGATTCCAGTGTGAAGATTGAAACAGTTACCAAGATAGGTTATAAGCTGATCCCCTGAAGGAGTGGGGTCTGTCATAATGTTCACTTCATTACGCGCCCGATTGTGGTTGTCTTATGCGATTTTGATCATCATGATCCTTGCCATTTTGGCAGTGGGTGTCTTCATATATATAATCCGCAATCCCCTGATCGACCGCCAGGCCCTGGCTCGTCTGGATGCTGCCCAGACCCTGATCCAGCGTCAGATGAATGATCGGGCGACTTTAGCGTTAGATCGGGGACAGGTCCTGCAGCGCATTGGCAATACTCTCGAAATTAGACTGCTGCTTTTCAGTAGCACAGGCAATCTGATACTTGATTCCCAACCCGATTCAGCGGAAATCAATTGGCCAGAAAACCAGGATAAGCCAGCCAGAAAGGGGCGGATTTCAGACCAGGAAGGAGGGAGCTGGCTTTACTCCTCCTGGCCCAAGGACGACGGAGAGATCCTGGTGCTGACTCTTCCTCGCCAGGGTGGTTTGCGTCTGCTGCGCAGCCCATTCTTGCGCGAGACACTCCGGGAGGACTTTTTGCCTTCCTTCGCAAGGGCTGGCTTGCTGGCTTTCTTGGTGGCTGTGGTTCTTGCCGTTTGGATGGGAAATTGGATCGCCAGCCCTCTCAAAGAGATGTAAATGGCAGCCAAGACACTTTCATCCGGGCAGTATCAGCAGATCCCTATTACGGGTCCAGATGAGGTCCGTGCTCTTGCTGAAGCCTATAATGAGATGGTCAATCAGGTTAAAGCCTTTCAGCAGTCCCAGCGGGATTTTGTGGCCAATGTCTCCCACGAATTGAAGACTCCTTTGACGTCCATCCAGGGATTTGCGGGTGCCATGCTTGACGGAACGGTTGATAACGAACCTGCTTGGAGAAAGGCAGCCGGTATTATCAAGACTGAAGCGGACCGGATGTACCGGCTGGTAGTGGATCTCCTTGATCTGGCGCGGTTCGATGCGGGGACTTTGATTCTAGACATGGGCCAGCTTGATTTGGAGAGCCTGTTAAAGCAGATTGGGGCTCAGCTTATCCCCCAGGCTGCCCAGGCTCAAGTGAATCTCTCTTTAGAGATCGAACCGCTACCGAACTGCGCGGGTGATGAGGATCGCCTTTCCCAGGTGTTTACAAATCTTGTCGACAATGCGCTGAAACATACACCGGCTGGTGGATTTGTAAAGTTGAAAGCCAGCAGTGAGGATAGTACGATATATGTGGATGTGATAGACAATGGTGAAGGTATACCTGCAGAGCACCTGCCCCGCATCTTCGAACGTTTTTACAAAGTAGACCATTCTCGTCAAAACCAAGGGAGTCCCAGCACTGGCCTCGGGCTGGCGATTGCTCAGCAGATCGTCAAGGCCCATGGAGGAAGAATTACAGTGCGCAGCGTTCTGGGAGAAGGCACAGTCTTCACAGTAGTTATTCCGGCGACCGAATTTAATGATCGCCTAATTCCAGAGAAAGAGGATTGAAACGTCCGATGAAAGTGTCATTGATTATCCCCTGCTACAATGAGCAAGATAGCATATTGTGAGCAGGACTATCCTCTTCAAGACCTGGAAGTGGTCATTTCAGACGGTATGTCAACTGATGCCACCAGAGACCGGATTGCGGAATTCGCTGAAGCAGTGCCTGAGCTTACTCTCCGGGTGGTAGACAATCCCCAGCGGAATATCCCGGCTGGCCTGAACCAGGCTATCGAAGCAGCTTCAGGTGAGATACTGGTCCGAATGGACGCCCACTCGCTTCCGCATCCGGATTATCTGAAATTTAGCGTTCAGGCATTAATGGACAATAAAGGTGATAATGTGGGAGGAGTGATCAACATCAAGCCAGCCAACCAGAGCTTGATCGCCCGATCTATCGCGTTGGCTGCTGTACATCCGCTTGGTGTTGGAGATGCCAAATACCGGACCGGAGCACAGGCAGGCGAGGTGGATACGGTCGCATTTGGGGCTTACCGGGCATCCCTGGTGGAACGCATCGGGGGGTACGATGAAAGCCTGCTGACCAATGAAGATTATGAGTTTAACGTTCGTGTGCGAAAATCGGGAGGGAAGATCTGGCTGGACCCAAAAATCCGCGCCACCTACATTTCCCGTTCCTCCCTGAGAGCCTTGGCAGCTCAATACTGGCGCTATGGCTACTGGAAGCTGCGTATGCTGCTGCGCTATCCTGAGACCCTACGCTGGCGCCAGGTGTCAGGATTCTTTGTGCTCAGCTGGTTGGTGTTGGGTTTGCTCAGCATCTGGTTCAAGGCTGCCCGCTGGCTGCTGCTGGGGGAAGCGGTCATCTATGGTACTGCTTTGCTGGCAGCCGGGATGAGTGTTGCCTGGAAAGAAAGAGATCCCGGTCTGGTGGTAGGGCTGCCGCTGGCAGTGGCCACAATGCACTTTTCGTGGGGTAGTGGCTTTTTGGTCAGCCTGATTGGATTTCTATTTGATAAAATATTCAAGATCTTTATCAGGAACTAGGAAAGAACAGAATTATGGGTAAAAACTCGTATGATCCCCAGAAAGAACGCCGTTTTCGTTTTCGCTTCGTTGAGCGGCGGGTCTTGCTGCTCAATGGGGACATCCTGGCAGAGGCTCTGGCTTTGATGAGCGCACTTGTAATTTGGGGGAATCAAGCACAGCCGCAGGGCTTTTCATTCAGCTTCATTTTTAATCGGGTTCCTGGTTGGTTCTATTTTCTACCTTTGGTCTGGTTCTTTTTGATCATTGAACTCTATGATATCCGTAAAGCTTCCAGTTGGAATCGTACCTTACAGGGAGTGATGACAGCCGCCCTGATCGGTTCTATTCTCTACCTGGGGCTGTATTTTACCTCTCCGCCAGAATCCCTGCCCCGCACCGGTGTTGCAGTTTTCATTATTGCTTCGGTGATCTTTACAATGCTGTGGCGGCTTTTTTATATCCGCTTTCTAACTACAGAGATTTTCCTGCCCCGTGTGCTGCTGGTAGGGGGTGGTGTGTCAGGTAGGTTGCTGTTGCAGGCTTTTGAAAAAATAGAATCCAAGCCCTATTACATCATTGGCATCATTGATGATGATCCAGCCAAGTTGGGTCAGGAGATTGATGGCTATCGGGTTCTTGGCTCTGGTCCGGATCTGTTGGATGTGATTGAGAAAGAAAAGATTTCAGACATTATTGTGGCTATTACCGGGGTGATAAAAGGCGGGACCTTCCAGGCTTTACTGGATGCCCAGGAACTGGGTGTGGAGATCACCAGAATGCCGGTTGCTTATGAAGATCTGACCCAGAGAGTGCCCATTCGCATCCTGGAAACAGACTGGATTCTGCGCTCTTTTGTAGACGATACCAGCGTCAGTGGAGTCTACCACGTTGCCAAGCGCGTGATGGATCTCCTGGGAGGTTTGATCGGGGTGGGAATCTTCTTGCTCCTGCTGCCTCCTATTGGCCTGTTGATCTTTCTGGATGACGGTTTTCCGATTCTTTACCGTCAGGAACGTTTGGGCCAGGGCGCCAAACCCTATAAAATCCTCAAATTCCGGACTATGGTCAAGAACGCTGAGCTGAATGGCGAAGCAAAATGGGCCAGTGAAGACGATCAGCGAATTACCCGTGTAGGCCGCTTCCTGCGCAGGACCCACCTGGACGAGTTTCCGCAGTTCATTAATGTCCTTAAAGGCGAGATGAGCCTGGTTGGCCCGCGTTCAGAGCGCCCAAGTCTGATAAAAAAGCTTCAAAAGCAAGTTCCATTTTATCGGGCCAGACTGCTGGTCAAACCTGGTGTAACTGGCTGGGCTCAGATCAACTACGGTTATCCAGAAACAATCGAGGAGACAGTTGATAAACTGGAATATGACCTTTTCTATATCAAGAACAGGACCATCCTGCTTGATCTGCGCATTATCCTGGGCACACCGGCGACAATTTTTGGCTTAAAGGGGAAATAAGTCATGACAAGCTCATTGGTGACTGGCGGCGCAGGGTTTATCGGCTCGCACCTGATGGAACGTCTCATCGCGCGCGGCGACGAGGTGGTGTGCCTCGACGCGTTTACCGACAATTACCCACCCGCCATCAAGCGGCGGAACATTGCGCCGCTGAACTGTTTGAGTCAGATCTCAGGGATCTGGACAGCTTGGAGGAAGCGCTGCGTGATATTAATTTGGTTTTCCATCAGGCGGCCTTTGTCTCTGTGCCAAAATCCATGAAAGATCCAGCAGCTTGCCTGGATGTCAATGTCCAGGGCACCCGAATGCTGTTGGATGCCAGCCGCCGGTCAGGGGTCAAGCGAGTAGTTCTGGCTTCTAGCGCAGCCGTCTACGGGGAGAACCCGGACCTCCCTCTTGCCGAAGATTCAAAACCTGATCCGCTTTCTCCCTATGCCGCCTCAAAATTTATGGATGAGATCCTGGCCGGGCTCTATACCCGGCAGCTCGGGCTTGACGTAGCAGCTCTGCGTTATTTTAACGTTTATGGACCCCGCCAAAATCCTGAATCTGATTATGCCGCAGTGATCCCCATTTTCATCCGGCGCCTGCTGGATGAAGAACAGCTACAAATTTACGGTGACGGTGGGCAGACCAGGGACTTCGTTTTTGTGGCTGATGTTGTTCGGGCCAATTTGATGGCAGCTGATTCCACTGCAGCGGCGGGCCAGGCGATGAATATTTGTTCAGGGAAAGAGACAAGTCTTTTAGAATTGATAGAGGTTCTTTCCAGCCTTCTAAACCGCGAGGTTGAACTTGATTTCAAAGAACCTAGAGCGGGGGATATCTATCGCTCGCTAGGTGATCCTCTGCGGACCAGGGAAACGTTGGACTTTGTTCCCAGAGTAACCTTGACGGAAGGTTTGCAGAAAACCATGGATTGGATGGCAGGTAGAGTCCATGGCTGATTTCCCATTAATTACAGTTGCAAAAGATCAGGGGAAGATTTAAATGCCTCGTGTTGACCGATCGGGCTGGCAGGAGTTCCTTGCCAGCTGCCCTCAGGCCCATATTCTGCAGACTCCGTCTTGGGGAATCTTGAAATCAGACTATGGCTGGAAACCAGTTTGGTTGGTGAGCGGCTCTCTCGGTGCTCAGATTCTTTTTCAAGATCTCCCGCTCGGTTTCCGAGTTGGCTATATTCCGCGAGGTCCAGTGTCAAAGGAAGGCGATCTTTTCGGGCATCCTCAATGGAAAGATTTTCAGAGGGAAATCGACCATCTCTGCCGGGAACAGAACGCTGTTTTCGTAAAGGTTGAGCCGGATGGCTGGACAGATCAACAGGATGGGTCCCTCCAGGGTTGGGTGCGGAGTTCCCACAGCATTCAGCCCCCCCGAACAATCCTGGTTTCTCTGGAGGAAGATGAAGATAAGATTCTGGCCCGAATGAAATCCAAAACCCGCTACAACATCCGATTGGCTGACCGTAAAGGTGTCATTGTGCGCCGGATTGAAGAGGTTGAACCATTTTATTCCCTGTTAGAATCCACTGCTGAACGGGCAGAGTTCGGGATCCACACTCGGGAGTATTACAAGAGAGCATTTGAATTATTCCACCCGGAAAAGGAGTGCGCTCTTTTTCTGGCTGAGTTCCAGGGTCAACCGTTGGCCAGCATCATGATCTTTAAAAGAGGGAAGCGCAGTTGGTATTTTTACGGTGCATCTTCCCGACAGCATCGTGAACTGATGGCTCCTTATCGGGTGCAGTGGGAAGCGATGTGCTGGGCAAAGGCGCAGGGCTGCTCCAGCTACGATCTGTGGGGTGTGCCGGACGAGGATAGCGATACCCTGGAAGAACAGTTCACAAAAAGGAGCGATGGCTTGTGGGGCGTCTACCGATTTAAGCGAGGTTTTGGTGGCGATCTACTGCGCAGCCCAGGACCCTGGGATCGGATCTACCGTCCCTTCCTTTACAAGTTATATTTGCTCCTCTTCCGGATGACGGGAAGGACCGAATGACAGACAGGATGTTTATGAACCCGTCCTCTTGGAACCATCTGATCAGTGAACTTCACAATCCCCACCTGCTGCAAACCTCACAGTGGGCTGTTTTTAAAGGCAGTTATGGTTGGCGGCCTCATTACCTGGTATGGGAGAAGCCCGCAGACGAGATAGTGATGCGTACCATCGATGGTCAGGATACTTCAGACCTGCAGCCCGTCGCTGCCGGTTTGCTGTTAGAGCGGACTGTTTTACCCGGCTTGTCTGTTATGTATCTGCCAAAGGGTCCGCTGTTTGCGGATCCTGCTGATAGGGATGTCTGGGAGCGAGTGATAACGGACCTGGAGAAATATGCCCGGGACCGGGGAGCACTGGAAATAAAAATTGATCCGGACATCGAAATTGGCAGGGGAGTTCCGGGAGAGGAGAATTCCCTGGATCTTACTCCCGGGATTGCCTTCCAGAAACAGCTTGCCAGCCGGAACTGGCTGTTTTCTCCAGAACAGATCCAGTTCAGGAATACTGTCCTCGTGGATTTGCGGCAACCTGAGGAAGATTTGCTGGCACGGATGAAATCCAAGACCCGCTATAATATTCGCCTGGCGGGAAGGAAAGGCATCCAGGTCCGGAAGGGGAGCTCTGGGGACTATGATCTGCTTTACCGCATGTATGCTGAGACCTCTACCCGGGGAGGTTTCACCATTCGAGGGAAGGAATATTATCGATCTTTATGGGCGACCTTCAGTGAGTCTGGGGAGAGCGAAATTCCCTCGCCTTCAGCCCAGCCGCTGATCGCTGAGTATGAGGGGCGGCCCGTAGCCGCTGCAGTGATCTTTGCTTTCAACGACCGGGCCTGGTATCTGCACGGCATGTCCATCCTTGACCACAGCGAAAAGATGCCTACCTACCTGGTACAGTGGGAGGCAATGCGTTGGGCAAAAGAGCAGGGCTGTGTTACTTATGATATGTGGGGTGCTCCGGAGCAATTTACCGAGGAAGATTCTCTGTGGGGTGTGTACCGTTTTAAAAGCGGCTTTGGGGGTGAGGTATCTCGGACTATAGGAGCCTGGGATTTCCCGGCCAGACAGCTTCGCTATTCTCTCTATACCCGCTGGCTGCCGCGCCTGCTGGATTTGATGCGTTGGTTCAGGGATCGGCGTACGAGATCGTTATCTGGGTCTGATTTCAATTGAATAATCAAAAACATTATTGAGGAGGATGCATGCTGTCCAAATTGAACCTCGCCCATTTACCAACTCCCGTAGATGCCCTGCCGCGTTTAACCGAAATACTTGCTGGTCCAGAATTGTATATCAAGCGGGATGACTTAACTGGTTTGGCCTTTGGGGGGAATAAAACCCGCAAGCTGGAATATTTGCTGGCTGACGCCCGGGCAGCAAATGCAAAGTTGATATTGACCACCGGCGCAGCCCAGTCTAACCACTGCCGCCAGACCGCAGCAGCGGCTGCCCGCAGCGGTCTAAAATGTAAGCTGGTGTTGGTTGGACCAGCACCCGAGAAGCGATCTGGAAATCTGTTTTTAGATGAATTGTTGGGGGCAGAGGTGATCTGGACAGATAACGCCAGCCGGGACCAGACATTGGAAAGGGTTTTCCGGGACGCTCAGGCAGCAGGTGCGAAACCGTACTTAATCCCTTATGGAGGTTCGAACTCCATAGGCGCTTATGCTTATTACCAGGCGTATCAGGAGTTGCGGGAGCAGCTTCCCGATAAACTTCCGGACTGGATCGTCTTCGCTTCTTCCTCGGGTGGGACGCAAGCAGGATTATTCGCCGGCAGCAGACAATTCGGTGATTCGCAGGTATTGGGGATCAGCGTGGATGAGCCGGAAGCCGAACTAAAGGGAATTGTCCATGGAATCGCCGGCACGCTTGCTGAACAGCTTGACCTGGATCTTGATTTCAGCCAGGATGATATCCTGGTCAATGACAACTATACCGGAGAGGGTTATGGGATCATGAATGACCAGGATCGACAGGCTATTCGGCTATTTGCTGAGACTGAAGGTATCCTGCTTGATCCTGTGTACACCGGTAGAGCGGCTGCAGGTATGCTGGATCTGATCCGACAGGGTTTTTTTAAACCGGACCAGAAGGTCCTGTTCTGGCATACTGGAGGTACGCCAGGCTTGTTTGCGGAACGCTACCTGCAGATGATTTGAGCTCGGTCCGGACATTCAAGTCCGTTCTTCAGCTGGTGACGGTGCTCCTGTTTTGGATTGAATAAAGAACTCTGATACCAAGAATAAGCAAAAGCACTGAAGATGATCGGTTTGGAACACAAATCCTGATAACTGTATGGTAAAATTTGCGTTGATGTAAAATTTCACAAATGCATGAGATTTTGATTTTGGGACAAGGAGCAGATATGCCTTCCTATTGGCTTTATATCGGTATCTTTCTGGCAGTAGCAGTTGCATTCCCCATCATCGCGGTATCGCTTCCTTCACTTATTTCCCCTCATAAACCGAGCCGACGAAAACAAGAAGTATATGAATGTGGTATTGAAACCGATGGCGATATCAGGGTTCAGTTTAAATCCCAATACTATATCTATTCTCTGATCTTCCTGGTCTTTGATATTGAAACCGTATTCCTCTTTCCCTGGGCTGTTTCACTGGGGGAGCTGCCTTTATTCGCAGTGGTTGAAGGCGTGATTTTCATCATTATTCTTTTTGCAGGTCTTATCTACGCCATGCGCAAAGGCGCATTGACCTGGATCTAAGTTCCATTCGATAAATCAGGAGAATTTTATGGCTGATTTGATTAACGTGATTGAAAGCTGGCTGTTCAACCTGATAGTCAGTTGGGGAGCCTCCCAGGGATTGGCGCAGTTCATCCTTCAGGTGCTGGGCAGTTTGCTGGTTGTGGTCCTGTGTTTTGTGATCGTCATTGCGCTGATCTGGGTCGAACGTAAACTGGCTGGAAGGATCCAGGACCGCTTTGGACCGAACCGGGCAGGGCCTTATGGTATTTTCCAATCATTTGCGGATATCATCAAGATTTTCACCAAGGAATATGTGACACCAACTGGTGCGGATAAAGGGTTATTCAATATCGCCCCAGTGCTGGCGATGGCGTCCGTTTTAGCCATTTGGGCCGTATTCCCCTTTGCAATCAATGTCATTGGCGCGGATATCTCTGTTGGAGTTCTTTACATCGTGGCTATCGGCTCCTTTGGCATTCTGGCTATTTTGATGGCTGGTTGGTCATCAAACAACCGCTTCGCTCTGCTGGGAGCCTCCCGCTCAGTCGCCATGTTGATCTCATATGAGATTCCCATGGTGATTTCTCTTTTAATACCAGTTCTGCTGGCAAAGTCGATGAAATTATCAGCTATCATCGATGCACAGCGGCCCTGGTGGTTCTTGATAGTTACCCCACTCGCAGCCCTGTTTTTCCTGATCTCATCCATGGCTGAGATCGGCAAAGCCCCTTTCGATCTTCTCGAAGCGGAATCAGAGCTGGTGGCTGGCTACCATACTGAATATTCCGGGATGAAATTTGGCATGTTTTATGTGGCCGAATTCCTTCATCAATATACTGTGGGTGCTTTGGTGACAATCTTTTTCTTGGGAGGTTGGACCGGGCCTATGGCTGCCACCTGGCCGATCCTGGGTGTGATCTACTTCTTCACAAAAACATTCATCGTTTATCTGGCGATTTCCTGGATTCGCCTTTCTCTTCCCAGGATCCGGATTGACGAGATGTTGGATTTGAACTGGAAGTTCCTGATCCCGGTTTCATTTCTGAATTTAATTATGGTAGCTGTAGCTGATCGAGTATTGATGGAACTGGATCCTGCGCGCTGGATCTATGTGGGAGTGATGTTTGTGCTCAGTATGGCGCTTCTGCTGATGTCTCTCATTGTTGCGGGAATGACCAAACCTGCTGTGGAGCGGGTGGAGTTTCCTTCCCGAGCGGTTGCTGTCAGCCCCCAATCGGATCGGTCTAAATCCTGAGCTTAAAATCTCAGAGGAGTAAGGGAGTCTGCCAATGAGTTTAGGTTTGTTTATTTTCCTTTTGATGGTGGTGGTGACCATTGTCGCGGCTGTGGCCGTTGTGACATCCCGGAATCTGGTAAATGCGGCGATGTGGCTGATGGTGGCTCTGTTCGGCGCTGCGATCGCCTTTGTGCTGCTACAGGCGACATATATCGCCGTCATCCAGGTGCTGGTTTATATTGGCGCCATCGCAGTCCTCATCGTCTATACGATAATGCTTACCAGGGATCCCGACGAGAAGCATGTCCCTGGAGTCAATAAGCAGTGGCCGATTGCGGCTGTACTCAGCCTGGTCCTCTTTCTCGGTTTGGCATATTTCTATTACACCCTGCCGCAGACTAACGTGTTAGCACCGACTCTCGACGGCGACTTGAATGCGATCAGCCAGCTTGGGGCATTGCTGGTATCACCCAATGCTTATGTGCTGCCGTTTGAACTGGCCTCAATCCTATTGTTAGCAGCCTTGATTGGTTCGATCGTTGTTGCTTGGAGAAAATGAAGATGTTCAACAGTAAATTACTGCAAGGAATCTGGAGGCTGGCATGATACCCCTTTCCTGGTATTTGATTTTTGCGGCGGCGTTATTCTCTATTGGTCTTTACGGTGTGCTGGCGCGCAAGAATATCATCGCTATCCTGATGTCGATTGAATTGATGCTGACGGCGATCAACATTAACTTTATTGCCTTCTGGCGTTATTCATTACCAGGTCAGATGGCCGGACAGGTATTTGCGGTGATCGTTTTTGCTGTTTCAGCCTCTGAAGTTGCTGTGGGGCTGGCACTGGTGATCTCCCTTTTCCGGCGGGTAAAACTGATCGCTGCTGATGAAATCAATCTCTTGAAATGGTAATTTGCTTTCTAGCTAGATAACAAGGATTTATTTATGGCAATGGATACTTTAGTCTGGTTGCTCCCTCTTCCACCCTTATTAGCTTTCTTCCTGATCATCCTTTTCACCTACCCGAAGAAAGGACTCAGCCATAGTATTTCTATTGGAGCAGCGCTGCTGTCCTGGTTAGGGAGCATGGTCGTCTTTTTCAATGCTGTTGGGAAGGGCCCGGAGGGATTAGGAGAGCATCCTTTCGGCTCTGCAGTCAACTGGCTGCCGGTTGGAAAGGGATGGTTTCAGATCGGTGTGGCGGTCGATCCGCTGACCGCTGTTGTTTTATTCTTCGTGTCCATAACGATCCTGATGATCACTCTCTACAGTGTTGGCTATCACAATTACGGCCAGCCCGCGGGGGATCATGACAGGCCTGGTTTGCCGCCAGAAGGTGCAACTCAGGATGGGCATAAGGTTCCCTCGGTTGAACCGCTTTACTCCCGCTTTTTTGGCTTTATCAGCTTGTTTGCCTTCGGCATGTATACCCTGGTAGTCTCTGACAACCTGCTCACTTTGTTTGTTGGATGGGAGATCATGGGTTTGTGCTCTTACCTGCTGATCGGTTTCTGGTACGGAAAGCTTTCTGCCCGGGCTGCTATGATCAAAGCTTTCCTGGTAACGAGGATTGGCGATGTCTTCATGTTGCTGGGGATCGCTTTTCTTTATTCGGCAACCGGCACCCTTAATTTTCGAGAGATCTTTTTCAACGAGGAAGTCCTTCACCAGCTGACGACCACGCCGGCTGGTTTCTTAGGGTTATCTTCGGCTGGATTGATCGGTATTTTGCTGTTTATTGGTACGGTAGGGAAATCAGCTCAGTTCCCGCTTCATGTTTGGCTCCCGGATGCCATGGAAGGACCGACCCCGGTTTCCGCCATGATCCACGCAGCCACCATGGTTTCCGCGGGTGTGTACATGGTGATCCGCATCTTCCCGCTGCTCAGTGCAGGAGCAGAGCACGGTGCATTGACCTCACCGATGGTGGTCATTGCCATTATCGGTTCCTTTACTGCTCTGTTCGCTGCGACGATCGCTGTAGCGCAGCGTGATATTAAACGAGTGCTGGCATATTCAACAATCTCTCAGCTTGGCTATATGGTTGCTGCAGTAGGCATTGGAGCATATGTGGCTGCTGCCTTCCATCTCATCACACATGCCTTCTTCAAAGCACTCCTGTTCCTGGGATCTGGGTCAGTGATCCACGGCATGGAGCACGGCGTCTTTCATACCGGAGACCATCTTGATGCCCAGGATATGTTCAACATGGGCGGCCTGCGTTCCAAGATGCCTGTAACCTTTTGGACTTTTTTGATTGGCGGTTTGGCGCTATCTGGATTTCCGATTGTCACAGCTGGATTCTGGTCCAAGGATGAGATATTCGCTGATGCATTTGCACACGGCCATCTGGCTGTGTTTATCACCTTGGCTCTGGCTGCTCTGCTGACTGCTTTTTATACCATGCGCCAGATCAGCCTCACTTTCCTCGGCGGTTCCAGGACCAAAGCAGCAGACCATGCCCATGAGACCCCCTGGACGATGACTCTTCCCCTGGTTGTTCTCTCCGTATTTGCAATTAGCTTTGGCTGGTTGGGCATCCCAGAGCATTTTCCTCTGCTGGGGGGGATTATTCCCAATTGGTTGGGTGAGTTTGTCGCCAGCAGCCTTCCCCACAGCCTGGCGGAAATCGATTTCAACTGGATACCGCTGGCGACTTCCCTGACAGTTGCCCTGGGCGGTCTTACTCTGGGATGGCTGATCTACAGGGATCTTCCCCAGGGTGCTGAAGACCCCATCAAAAAATGGTTAGGTCCTGTCTACACTTTACTGGAAAACAAGTACTACTTCGATGAATTTTATGACCGGGTCTTTGTGAAACCAGCAACCTGGTTGGCAGAAACTTTTACTTATAAGTGGCTGGACCGCACTGTGATTGATGGTGTCCTGCACTCGGTTGCCCGAGCTGCCCAAGTAATAGGTTCCTTCCTGCGGAATAAGATCGATCTCCCGATCATCAATGGTTTTGGTGATGCGGTTGGTGAACTGACTGCCAAGGCAGGTGAGAAGGTCAGATTCATCCAGACCGGGAAGGTCCAGCAGTATATGTTGATTGCTCTGGTGGTTGCTTTTGGGACCCTGTTCTATTTCTTAACACAGTAAAGATCACCCAATAGATTGCATGGAGTAAATTTGATGGCATTCTTTACAGAAAATCTCCTGACTTTGATCCTTTTCTTCCCGGCCGGGGCAGCGGTTCTGCTGGCTTTACTTCCCGCCCGGAATGAAAAACTAATTCGCTGGGTCGCTTTACTTGCCAGTCTGGTGACCTTCGCCTTTTCCCTTGTGCTCTGGTTCCAGTATGACCCCAGTCTGGAAGGGTTCCAATTTCAGACAAAGGTGGATTGGTACCAGGTGATCAATTCATCTTTTCACCTGGGAATTGATGGCATTTCCCTTACCATGGTTCTGCTGACAACGATCCTTACCCCACTGGCTATCTTGACCTCTTTCACCATCAAAGAGCGGGTCAAGGCTTATATGGTCCTCTTCATGCTCCTGGAAATGGGTATGCTGGGGGTTTTCCTGTCCCTGGACCTGCTTCTGTTCTTCGTTTTCTGGGAATTCGGATTGGTTCCAATGTACTTCTTGATCAACCAGTGGGGAAATGAGAAGGATGAGCGGGAAATCTGGAAAGGGAAGAAGATCAAGGCCAGGACCTACGCATCAATCAAATTCATGATTTATACCATGGCTGGATCCCTGGGCTTGCTCTTAGCAATTCAGATGATAGGGGTCTCTGCAGGTACGTTTGACCTGCCGCAGTTATTTATGATCTGGAAAGACGTCCAGGGAAGTTTCTTTGGCCTGGATATGAACGCTGTCAAGACGATTGCCTTTTGGGCTTTTGTGGTCGCTTTTGCGCTGAAAGTACCGGTCTGGCCCTTCCACACCTGGCTCCCGGACGCTCACACAGAAGCGCCTACTGCTGGGTCGATGATCCTGGCCGGTGTGCTGCTGAAATTAGGCGCCTACGGGTTCATTCGCCTGGTCTTGCCGCTCTACCCTGAGCAGGCCAAGCAGTACGCAGGTGTGTTGGCTTTCCTGGCGGTGGCTGCGATCATCATCGGTGCTTTGAACTCCTTTGGTCAAGAGGACTTCAAACGGCTGGTAGCATATTCCTCTGTCAATCATATGGGCTTTGTCATTCTGGGAATCGCCGCGGCAGCCCGCGTCCAGGGAGGTGAAAACGCCACCTTGGCTTTGAATGGTGCTGTGTTGCAGATGTTCAACCACGGCATCAGCGCGGCGGCGATGTTTTTCCTGGTGGGTGTCATTTATGAACGGACCCATACCAGGGACATGAACGAGTATGGGGGTCTGTTCCCGCTGGTACCGATCTATGGCGGGGTGTTGATCTTCAGCTCTATGGCAGCCCTGGGTTTGCCCGGTTTGAATGGGTTTGTGTCCGAATTTCTGGTCGTCCGGGGATCTTGGCCAGTTTTCTCTGTCTACACTGCGTTGGGAATGGTCGGTCTGTTCTTCACCGGTGCATATGTGCTCAAGAGTCTCAAGAAGGTGCTTCACGGCCCGTTGAATGAGGCCTGGCAGGGCAAATTGACGGATATCAACACCCGGGAAATGATCGTTGCAGTTCCCCTGATGATTCTAATGCTCTGGATCGGCATTTGGCCGGCCTGGATACTCAAGGTTATCAACTGGACTGTAGGATGGATGTTTTAGAGCTGGACTCATTGTATAGGCTGAGGTGACGAATGCAATTTCCAATTATCACCGTGATTGTGTTAACCCCGCTGGCAACCGGGCTGGTGCTTTTTCTTCTCCCTGGTGAAAAGAAAAACCTGATCCGGTATACTGCCCTGGCTGCGTCAGTGGTGGACCTGGTGCTTTCTTTCTGGGTGTACCTGTCCTATGACCTGACTGCAGGTGGATATCAATTCGTACAGCAGTTTACCTGGATGCCGCGCTTAGGTATTTCCTACCACGTGGGTGTCAATGGTTTGAACGCTCCCCTGGTTCTGCTGACCGGTGTGGTGATGTTTACAGGTGTACTGATCTCGTGGGGGATCGATGACCGCCCGCGGGAGTTCTTCGCATTTTTGTTTATTCTGGCTACAGGGGTATTCGGGGTCTTCGTTTCCCTGGATATGTTCATGCTGTTTTTCTTTTATGAAATTGCAGTGTTCCCTATGTTCTTATTGATCGCTATCTGGGGCTGGAAGAAGACCCGGGAATACGCTGCCATGAAGCTAACTCTCTACCTCTTCATCGGCTCCATCGTTGCCCTGGTTGGTGCCCTGGCAATGTATTTTGTTTCGGGGCAGGGAAGTTTTGACATCCTGGTTCTCCAGGAAGCCAATTTCACCACGGCCTTCCAGCGATTGTGGTTCCCATTCGTCTTTTTGGGATT
>JARROG010000020.1:0-11163 GCA_037384185.1 Anaerolineales bacterium
GGCGCGAGCAGTTGAACAAGGTGTTAGATCTCCCCTGGACCCTGGTATTCCTGGAATCACCTCACCGCCTGATGGATTCCCTGGAAGATCTCCAATCCATCCTCGGTGACCGCAGAATGATTGTTGCGCGCGAGCTGACCAAGCTCCATGAGGAAATCTACCGCGGATCGATCAGCGCAACTCGCAAGCATTACCAGACCAGCACCCTCAAAGGAGAGATCACGTTAGTGATCGAAGGCAGTAATTCCGGGGAAGTCTGGTCAGAACCCAGACTGCTAGATGAAATCCGGAAAACTCAAATATCCAGCGCTTCCAGTCCCAGCCAGCTGGCAAAAAACCTGGCGAAAAACTCCGGCTGGCCCCGCAGCAAGGTCTATGATTTAATTCAATCTCAAGAACAAAATCCTAAATGATAGGGCGTTAGTCCTCTGTACCAAGCCAATCGGCCTTCAATACGATCACAGGAACAGATATGAACTTAAATGACCACGAAAAATTCTCGGAACTAGACTCCCAGAATATGCTGGCTGAAATCAAGAGTCTCCCAGAACAGCTGGGTACTGCCTGGCAGGAAGCCAGTGAATTTCCCCTAGAAGAATACAACAATATCCAGCAGGTAAGTGTCGCGGGCATGGGAGGCTCCGCAATTGGAGCCGACCTGGTAAAGTCTTATATCGCTCCGCTTTCCAAGGTATCCTTGCAGGTGCACCGCGATTATGATCTGCCTGCCTGGGCGGATGGCCCAGAAACTCTGGTGATTGCCTCCTCACATTCTGGCAACACAGAAGAAACCAGATCAGCTCTGGAAACAGCTCTGATGCGCGGCTGCCGCCTGTTGGCTGTGACAACCGGGGGCAAGATTGCCGAAATGGCTGGCCAGCAGGGTGTCAATCTCTGGACCTTCAACCACCACGGTCAACCTCGGGCGGCAGTTGGATACTCATTTGCCCTCTTGTTGAACGCATTTTATCGACTGAACTTTATCCCCGATCCTGAAGATGAGATCCAGAACGCTGTCAAGGAAATGGAGAAGCAGCGAGCGCTGCTTGCACCCCAACTTCCTGATCATCAGAATCCAGCCAAACGTCTGGCCGGTCAGCTGATCGACCGCTGGGTAAGCGTCTTTGGAGCAGACCTGCTGGCGCCAGTGGCCCGGCGTTGGAAAGGCCAGATCAGCGAGATTGCCAAAGCCTGGGGACAGTTCGAGGATCTGCCCGAAGCGGACCATAATACGCTGGCCGGTGTAGTGAATCCGGAAGAAGTTCTGACAAAAACCATCGCTCTCTTCTTGAAATCCAGCTATAACCATCCCCGCAACCAGCGGAGAATCGACTTGACCAAGATGAATATGATGGTCGAGGGCATCAGCACGGATTTGATCGATGCCAGCGGCAGCAGTCGACTGGCCCAGATGTGGACCCTGATCCAATTTGGCGATTACACCGCCTATTACCTGGCAATGGCCTACGGTGTTGATCCAACACCGGTAGCAGCCATCGAGAATCTAAAAAAAGAGCTTTAACAGAAGCCTGACCGGTCTGGCTCTCAACCCAAATTTCAGGCCGGTTCCAGTTTCCTGTCCTATGAAATCGAAATCGTTCGTAATTCTCTTGATAGGAACAATCCTCCTGGCTTCTCTGATATCCGTTCAGGGAATCCATGCCCAGGGGGATACCACCACAACCGTGATCAACGCAATCAATCAGCGGCGGGTTGCGCAGGGGTTAGCTACCCTGCTGGTCAACCGAGACCTGATGGATGTCGCCCAGCAGCACAGCCAGCTCATGGCCTCACTGGGGAGCGTGACCGAGTTCGGAGAAAACGGTTCCACAGCTGACGAACGGGCAACTGCGGCCGGTTTTGGATCCGGCGCAGAAATTCAGGTTTTCCAAAATGTGGCTTGCGGTATCAATCTCACCATTACGGAAATCCTCGAAGACATTTGGAATGAAGGGAGTGCGCAGCAGAACTTATTGAACCCTGACTCAGTATATATCGGAGTTGGAGTAGCCTACGCCGAAGATCTGGTTTGTTATACAGTAGTCAGCGGTTTCTGGGTGGGAGAGGCGGACCCTACACAAATACTTCCCTCCCCTACAGCCGGCACCCCAATATCCTCTTCCATGCCTTCAGCAGTTCCCATCGTGGTATCTACTCCCGGTCCAGATGGCACAGTCAAACATACTGTTGAGGGAGGTCAGGCACTGTGGATCATTGCTTCGGTTTACAACATTCCCTTAGAAGAACTACGAGAACTCAATCAATTAGAGCCAGATGCAGTTGTGAATCCTGGCGATGTAGTGATCATAAAGCCTTCTTACACTCCAACCAACACCCCTATCGGCCAACCCAGCCCAACGCTGCCACTCAGGTACACCCACACACCCTCACCCGCAGGTTATCAAACAACCCAACCTATTGATTCAACAGAAAATGCTTCAACAACGGATCCAGTGATCAGCGAACCCCGCTTCCGAACCAGCGCAAAGAATCCTTCCATCGTCATCGCGGCCATCTTAATTTCCGGGATCACGCTGGCCGCGGCAGTGTTGATAAGTATCAGGAATCAAAGATAGATTTCAGGACTGGGGCACAACCGTAACCTGCAATTTTCCCCCAACCCAGGATAATTTTGCTGCCCTTTCCTTCTTGCCCAGGAGACTTTCCAACACTTCCGAAAAAGCAGCTGGATCTCCCGTAGTGTAGAAATCCCTGTTCGCCTTCCCTCCAGATTGATTTCTCAGAATATTTTGTTCTAATAATCGGCCGGTCTGGCGAGCGACAGCCGGAGCTGGGTCAATGACATTAATTTCCCCTCCAACAATTTCCCGAATCAAGGGAATCACAAAGGGGTAATGAGTACAACCCATGACGATCTCATCCACACCCTCGTTGATCATGGGCTGTAAAGCTGTCTCCAGGATCTGCCTGGTTTCCAGGCTGTCGATCCGCCCCTGCTCGATCTGTGCCACCAGCCCCGGACAGGTGTCCTGAAGAATTGTCACACCCCTGGCATACTTCTCCACTGTGGAGGAGTACAGATCTCCCTGAAAAGTAGCGGGAGTTGCCAGTACACCTACTACCCCAGAAATGGTTTCCTGAGCTGCCGGTTTAACAGCAGGTTCCATTCCGACAAACGGCAGTTCAGGGTAAAGCTTCCGCAGATCTTCCAGAGCTACAGCGGAGGCTGTATTGCAGGCGATGATTATCAGCTTGCTGCCTTTATTGATCAAAAATCGGACGATTTCCTGAGAAAAACCGAACACTTCTTCCCGGGATCGGTTACCGTAGGGAACATGAACCTGGTCAGCTATCTACACCAAGTCTTCAGATGGAAGCAGGCGGCTGACTTCACGCAGGACTGACAATCCCCCTACCCCTGAATCGAAGATCCCGATCGGACTCTCTTGCTTGTTGGGCGAGTTGATCACCGCTCCTCCTCATGATTATTAAGGTAAGAGCTGGCTTCATTTTGAAAAGCAACCCAGGCTTTATTTGGTGTGCCGTCATTCTCCAGCAAACCGAAATAGTTCAAAAAATCTACAAAACTCTTCATGAACTCCTCATCCCGAATCTGGGGTGCGCCTGGCGGAAGGAAAGTAAGGGCAGTGCGATAAGAATTCTCAATTAAACTGTCATGCAGAGCAAACCAGGAAATAAACTCGATTTGTTCTCGGTGTTTATCCAACATCCGAAAAACCTCATGGACATAGGCTTCCTGGTCTGACTGGCTGCCGGAAAGACTTTCGGAAGTGTTCCAACCAGTTTCCACAATTGCCACTGGCTTCTCCCCTGCCAATGCCAGGATGCGTTCCAAATATCCTGCTAATTCCTGTGGATCCCGATTAAATTTGAAGCCCGGATTATAGATATAAAGCGTCAGGGGCAAATAATCTCCCACATCTAACTCTCGGATGATATCCAACGAGTGAGTAGTTTCCGCATCATGATACGCAAAGGTCATTGCCACCTGAATGTCGGGATAGCGTTCGTGGATCCGTTCCCTGACCGCCAGGAAAAATTCCTTGTAGGCTGGGATCTCGGAACGGTGGCTGACAAAGTAATCGTTGACCTCATTGCCGATGGCGAGGTATTGGACCGGATAGCGGTCTAACACCTCAAGAATGAACTCCGTAAAGCGGTCAATGAACTCGGGATCATCAAACGCCCTGCCCTGCAGATCCTCAGGCATAGGGCCTCGAACCCCAGTATGGATCAAATTGACCACCAGAGAGATCTCAAAATTCTCGTGGAGGCGGTAGCCCATCAGGGCATCCTGCCATTCCCAAAATCGTTCCCCCTCATTTGGCTCAACTTCCGCCCACTGCAGATAAGTGTGCAGGACCTGGACACCAGCTTCCTTTGCCATCCGGAGGGCAGGATAATAACCCTCCCAGGTCTCATCCTGAGCAGCGTTAACCATCAAACCGATCTTGCCTGTTTCCAGGTTCGGGATCTGATAGGGATCCTGGCAGCTGGTTGAGCTCAGAACTTCCTGAAAGAGTTCCGTGTTCTTTACTGAATCCCTACCTCCCGCAATTAAAGCGTAAGTCATACCCTGGCAGTAATCCAAAACCGCCTGGATCCGCATGGTTTGATTATCTTCCCGGGTGGTGAATTCGAAGAGCGGTTTTCCACCGATATCCGACTGCTGGACCAAATAGGCCTCAGGATCATCCTCAATGGCGGATAGGAATTGCTTGGCAAATATTTCCGGCAGATTTTGATAGCGGTTAATTCCAATGAACTGCCCGTCTTTGTATACCATATAGATAGAATCAGTGTCCAGCTCAGGCGATTCGTCCCAGGTAGGCAAAACCGCCTGAAAATACCCATCCTGGAAGAACTCGAATGAATCTCCAGGGGGCAACACAGTCGGCTCGATAATCTCACTAGCTGCCTGGCAGGATGTCAGCGCGCAGGATAAAATCAGGGCAATGATATATCCCCAACGTTTCATAGCTTTCATTATACTCAGCTTTTCCTGGGCACCTTTCCCGGTTAATAACAAAAAGGGCATCGAGAAGAACTCCATGCCCTCTGGTTGAAACGCTAAAACGCTCTAGTTAGAAAATTTCTGGCGCAGTTTTGCTTTCTTTCCGCTCCGTTCTCGCAAGAAATATAAACGGGAACGGCGGGTATGCCCTCCGCTTTGAACTGAGACCTTTTCAACAATCGGAGAACGGGCTAAAAAGGTACGCTCAACACCGATTCCATTGCTGGCGATCCGGCGAACTGTAAAACTTTCGCTATTTCCACTGCCGTGGATGCGGATTACGGTGCCCTTGAACTGCTGAACGCGTTCGTTATCGCCTTCTTTGATGCGAACAAATACAGTGACTGTATCCCCTGTATTCAGTTCAGGGATATTCGGGTTTTTGGGTGTCTCTAAAGATTTGATCAACTCATCCATTCGATAATTCCTTCCCGGATCGACAGGGCCAATCCAGTCCATCAGTACGTCTATTCAAACACGGCTGGTGATTATATCATGTGGTTTCTGATTTGGGAAGGAAGCTAAAAATACCAAACCTGAGACCGCTGGCGCTGCCCTCTCTGAAGTTGAAGCTTCCTGGCTATCCTTCCGCTACTCAGGAAGTTTTCCCAGCAATGCGTCCAGGGCATCAGCCGGCTCAACCTGGTCCTTAAGTACACTGACAACCGCATCCCTGATTTCAGGGCCTAAGACATCCTGGATCTCAAGGTCAGGGATCAGCTGAGCAAAAGGCAGCAACTGTGCAAGAGTCGGGTAGTAAGGAGACTCTGACCAGCTTTCCAAATCCGAGGGCCGGACAGGAAGGTAGCCGCTCTCTAAATCCCAAGCACTCAAATAGCTGGGATCTGTCAGAAATTCCGCCAACTCTACAGCATAGGCCTCTGTTTCCGGATCGGAAGCCACTACACACCACACCCAACCATCTGCATAACTGAAACCAGTTCCATCCTGGGTCGGCATAGCCGCTAAACTGGTATTGGGTGATTCTGATCCCAACACCAGAGAAGTCCAGGTAATTGCCAGAGTGGATTGGCGCTCCTGATAGGAATCCCAGGCTTGTTGAGCCGTTTCAAATTGGGTCAGCCAGTACGGCATCACATTGGCCGCCTGGGCTGCCTGATAGTAGCTGAGAATATCAAGCAGGGGAGCACTCATCACGGCTGGATCCGAGTTTTCGTTCCGCAGTTCGCCCCCCAAACTCTGATACCAGGCCAAGGTGACCAGGGCCCGCGGATCAGAAGCAGGGAATGCCATGGCTTTCCCGATATCCAGGACAGCGTTCCAGTCAGGAGGAGGGACCTCTCCGCTATCACTCTTATACGCCAGCACCATCATATCGCCAGCAAATGGGATCCCGGTCGTTTGCTCCTCGATCCTCGCTAGAGCTGCGGCATAGTCGAACCAATCATCCTGATTAGGGTTCTCAAGATAGTCATCCAGGGAAACAACCAGGCCATCCGCATAGGCTTTTTCCATCAGCGAACGCGGCAGCGCAATCAAATCAGGCAGAAGGACAGGTGCAGCAGATTCTGTCAGCTCCAGGGACTCCATCAATCCAAATTCGCCGGTCAGGGGCTTGATTCTGACTCGAAGATCTGCCTGGGGGCGGCGGACTACGAACTCGTTCAAGCGTGATCTGAACAAATTTCCGGCAATCGACCCATCATCCGGATCAAATTGGGGTGAACCCACAGAGTCAAAGTGCGGGGTTTAACCAGGGGAATATCAGGGGTAGGTGTTGGCAGCGGTGTCGGAGATGGGACATTTTCGACAGGTAGGTCCGTTGGAGAATTAACCGGCAGAAAATTTCCAATCGAGGGAATGTTGCAAGAGCTGACTCCAAACACCAGCAGTCCCAGCAATATTAAGAGAATCAATATTCTGGTAAGCGTTCTTAGCCTTCCTGCATTTCTGTAATCTTCCATATTTTTCGCCTTCTCACTCAAAGAAGACCCATTAAACCACAATTTCCCGGAGCGAAAATGGGTTTAATGGGGTTTTAACACTGCCATTGGCTTCAACTGAAGAACATAGCTCAAGCTCATCCGAAATCGATCACTCTCCGCTGGGCGTGATTGAAGCTGGTTCAGTTGTGGGAATCGTCTGGGTAGAAGTAGCGGTCGATGTTGCTGTCAGAGTGGCGGTAAATGTGTCTGTAGGCTGGGGTGAAGGAGTCTCCGACGACGTTGGACTCGGTGTATAACTGGGAGTTAAGGTCATCGTTTCAGTTGGCGTCAAGGATGGGGTAAAAGTTGGAAAACGGGTTGGGATGATTGGTGTAGGAGATTTGGTCACAATTTGCATCGGAGTAGCTGTATCTGTCTCAACCGAACGCGGTGTTTCAGTGCTTGCTCCGCGGCGGTCGATAGATACAAACAACCATCCCAATCCATAGCATGGTAGAGTCAAGCCTATGACGACGGCGAGGATGATCTGCAAGCGCTGCTGTTTAGGATATTGATTGGCCATCCAAAACGCCTTTCAGGACCAGAAATAACAATATTGTTAGCTGGCTTTATGTTCTGCTTTCCCGATTTATAGCTATTGTATAATCGGTATTATAAAGGATATCCTGAAACAATCATCATAATTTGGATCGGATCCCCTGGACAGAAAATCAAGTCTGGGGAATGCTCCATTCCAAGGGTTTATATACCATGACCATCCCTCTCCAGATCAACACACTGCTCTTTGACCTGGACGGTACGTTAATCCACCACCATCCTTCCTCACTGGATGTCCTGTTCACGATCCTGGATCAACATGGGTTCCCGCTGCTGGTATCAGCCCACCGGGATACCCTGAAATTCATCTTTCGCTATTGGGCTAACTCAGATGAGCTCCAGCAGGATCTGGATCAGTACGGGGAATTCACCGATGATTTCTGGCTCCATTATTTGAAACGCAAAATGTGGGCTGCGGGGCTGACTGAGCTTCAGACAGCAGAGATCGCAGCAGAGGTCCAGGCAGAGTTCAACGAGCTCTATCAACCGGAAACGATCATCCCGGAAGAAGTCAATCCTACCTTAAAAGCCCTGCGCAGGAAGGGCTATAAGATGGGCCTGGTCAGCAATCGCTCCAGCTCCTTGGATCAGGAGATCCGCGACCTGGGTTTTGATGCTTACTTCGACTTCTTCTTCACTTCAGGAGATATCCAGATCTGGAAGCCCGATCCAGGCATTTTCGAACACGCTCTTTATCTGGCAGAAAGCAGCCCGGAATTCACCGCCTATATTGGGGACAATTATTACACCGATGTGGTCGGCGCCAAGAACGCTGGATTGCATCCCATCCTTTATGATCCGCGGAACATATTTCCGGATGCTGACTGCCAGGTGATCTCCAATATCGCCCAGTTAGTATCCCAGATGTGACGGATACGTGATCACTCTTGTTCCAAAAAGACAGTCTGAGTGGGGAAAGCAAACTCGATACCTTCCTTTTCAAACCGGCGGTACAGCTCAAGATTGATTGTTTGCTGGACCTCCAGATAGCTCACATAATCCGGCACCAGCACAAAATACACAATGCTGTATTCCAGGGCGAAATCACCCAAATTCTTAAAGTGGGTCCTGTCATATCTGACATTCTCCAGGGGAGTGATGATCTCCTCAATAATTTCCGGGATGGCTGCGAGCTTGTCTGCTGGCGTTCCATAAACGACACCGATTGAAAACGTGATCCGGCGCTCTTCCAGCCGCTTATAATTCCTGATACGGCTGTTCAGCAAATCGGAATTTGAAAAAACCACTTCTTCTCCGGAAAGGGATCGGACACGGGTGCTTTTCAGTCCGATGTCTTCCACAGTTCCCTCATAATCATCCACAGCAATAAAATCACCGATCGAGAAGGGCTTGTCCAGCGCAATCGAAAGAGAAGAAAACAAATCCCCCAGGATATTCTGGACCGCCAGAGCCACAGCAATGCCGCCAATGCCCAGGCTGGTGATCAAGCTGTTGACCTCGACATTCAGGTTGTCCAAAATGATCAACACCAATATGATCCAGAGGGCGATCTTGAGGATCAATCCCAAAGCATCCAGGGTCGTTGCATCGTCACCATGATCCAGATCTATTTTCTCTTTCACGCTGCGGCTGATGTAATAACTGATCAGGCCTGTCCCCCAGAAACCCACCTGGATACTGAGTATGATCCGCATCACCCGGTCAAACCACAGCTCAACTTCCCCGGGCAGCTGCAGAAATTGGACGCCCAGCAGCAGCCCCAGCGCCAGCAAACTGAACCAGCGGGTTTGGTCCAGTAAAGGAATAATAAAATCATCCGCGCTTAACTTGGTTTTCTCTACCAGCTTTTTCACACGATTTTGGAATAAGCGCTTGATCACGATCATCAAAATAACAACTGCCAGGGCAATCCCAACGGCGATCAGCCAGGCATCCAGCGTGTTCTCTAGCAGTGTTCTATTTAAAAAGTCCATTGCATCCTCTCTCTCAAATGGTCGTTCCAACTTAATTCTCACACTCGAGTGCTCAGAATGACCAGTTCTTCTCCATCCAATCCACAGCAAAATCCACCAGCGGCCTCTGAGGGATCAGCAGCGCCTCCGCAAGACTGACCTTTCCATGCAGCACCATATCCCCTGATTTCTGGTAGGCGCTGCCGATTTCCGGGAAATGATCGCTGTGCTCATCAAATTCCCGCAGGGAGATCCAGCGGCGCTCTCCCTCGATCAGCATCGGGGCCCCTTGGGATATCTCCTTTTTACCTTTATAATCCGCCCTAAATTCCGCCAGATGCAGGCTTGTGTTGCTTTCATGCCCCACCCCTAAAAGCAGGATCCATCCGTCTAGCTCGTAAATCCTGGCCAGGGGCGAATCCTCGCCCAAACCGAAATCCAATCCATGATCCTCTGTCACCTGAATAGCATTCTTGCCCCAGGCGGCGAAAGAAACCTGGGGATGGCCGCTCCGCAGTACGCCTGCCTGCTTTCGGAACGTTTCCGGGATCCTGCCAATCCCTCTGGTAGGGGTCAGGTCCTGATCATAGGGCGGCATGGCCTGGCGGATGGTCTCCTTCCACTCCTCCGGTACAGGCGGATTGGACCAATCTGCCGGATCCGATAGATCACCCGAATGAGTGGGCATGACCAGGGTACCCTCCGGCCCAAGTGCATCTTCCAGCGCCAGGATGACGGCAACCGGTCCACCCACAGCCCAACCAAGAGCGCTTAAAGAGGAGTGCAGGATCAAGGTCATCCCCGACTTTACGCCCAGCGAGTGAAAATCTGCTCGCAAGGAGTCGACCGTTGCCGGCTTATGATTGGTTTTATTAATGACTTCCGCTTCGCTCATAGCCTCCCATCCTTTACCCAAATATCTTACCAGATTTGATTCAGCCTGCCTGTGGATCGGCTCCTACCCATGGTAAGATACTCAAAATCCTACCAGACAAATCAGGATTATCATCAAATGATGGATTTCTCAACCATAAACCTGGTCGTGATGGGAGTTCTGTTCTTTTCCACTTTCATCCGCTCCGCCCTGGGCTTTGGGGATGCATTGATCGCCATGCCCTTGCTGACCTTGCTGGTCGGCTTGGGAGTGGCTACGCCCCTGACAGCCATGGCTGCCACCACCATAGCGGTCACCATCCTGATCCGCGCCTGGAAAAAGGTAGACCTCAAAGCCGCCTGGCGTTTGGTGCTGACTACCTGGATAGGCATTCCAATCGGGATCTTCTTTCTCAACACCGCACCCGAAGTATTAGTCAAGTCCTTACTGGGGATTGTCATCACCGGTTTTGGGCTTTACAACCTGATCATCCCCAAACTTCCCGAACTTAAAAATGAGTATTGGGCTTATCTGACGGGTATCATCGCCGGGATCCTGGGCGGAGCCTACAACACGAATGGCCCCCCTGTAGTGATCTATGGGATCCTGAGGCGCTGGGAACCAGCCAAATTCAGGGCCACCCTGCAGGGTTATTTTCTGCCCACCGGTCTGGCGATCCTGATCACCCATGGTCTTGCTGGGATGTGGACACCCAAGGTTTTGAATTTCTACCTATTCAGCATACCGGTGATCCTGGGAGCGGTTTTCCTGGGCGGTAAGGTCAACCAGCTCATCCCCCAGGGAAAATTCGACAAGATCGTATATGGATTTCTGGTGATCATCGGCATGCTGTTGATCACCTCCGTCGCCGCCAAC
>JARROG010000021.1:0-11105 GCA_037384185.1 Anaerolineales bacterium
CGATCTGACCGATCTGGCCCGAAGAGGAAAATTGGACCCGGTAATTGGGCGAGACGAGGAAACCCGCCGGCTGATCCAGATCCTGTCCAGGCGAACCAAGAACAATCCGGCCCTGATCGGTGAGCCGGGAACCGGCAAGACCGCTATCGTGGAAGGCCTGGCGCAGCGGATCGTCAATGGTGATGTTCCGGAAGGGTTGAAGCATAAGCGGCTTATCCAGCTGGATATGGGCGCGCTCGTCGCGGGCGCAAAATACCGAGGTGAGTTCGAAGAGCGCCTGAAGGCAGTTTTGAAGGAGATCACCACCGCAGCGGGTGAAGTGCTGCTGTTTGTGGATGAGATGCACACAGTTGTCGGTGCTGGCGCCGCGGAAGGTGCCATGGATGCTGGCAACATGCTCAAACCCCTGCTGGCCAGGGGGGAGCTGCATATGATCGGTGCGACCACCTTAAATGAGTACCGGAAATACATTGAATCCGATGCCGCTCTGGAGCGCCGCTTCCAGCCCCTGCTGGTAGAAGAGCCCAGTGTGGAGGCAACCATCAGCATCCTGAGAGGATTGAAGGAACGCTACGAGATCCACCATGGTGTGCGGATCACTGACCCGGCGACAATCGCGGCTGCGACGCTGTCCAACCGCTATATCGCTGACCGCCAGCTGCCTGACAAGGCTATTGACCTGATCGATGAGGCCGCTGCCCGGCTGAGGACGGAGATCGACTCCAAGCCCCGGGCGCTGGATGAGGTTGACCGGCAGATCATGCAGCTGGAAATCGAGCAGGAGGCGCTAAAGAAGGAAAAAGACAAGAGTTCAGAGAAGCGTCTGGAAGCACTGAAGGAAGAGCTCGCAAACCTCAAGGAAGAGCAGAAAGAGCTCCACAGCCGCTGGATGAATGAAAAGGAAATCATCAGTGAGGTCCGGGAAGTCAAGAAAGAGATCGACCAGACCCGGATGGAAATTGAAAAAGCCGAGCGGGAAGCCGACCTGGAGAAGGTCGCCCGGCTGCAGTACGGAACGCTGCGGGACCTGGAACAAAAGTTGAAGGAAAAGGAAGCCCGGCTGAAAGAAGTTCAAAAGGACGGCGCGTTATTAAAGGAAGAGGTCGACGAAGAGGAGATCGCAGGAGTGATCTCCCGCTGGACCGGTATCCCTGTCTCCAGATTGATGGAAAGTGAGACTCAAAAGCTCCTCCACATGGAAGAGCGCCTGCACGAGCGGGTGGTCGGTCAGGATGATGCCATCGAGGCGGTCAGCAATGCAGTCCGCCGATCGCGGGCCGGCATTCAGGATCCCAACCGGCCGATTGGTTCATTCATCTTCATCGGTCCTACCGGTGTCGGGAAGACCGAGCTGGCCCGGGCCCTGGCTGAATTCCTGTTTGACAATGAGGATGCCATGGTGCGGATCGATATGAGTGAGTACCAGGAGAAGCACACGGTCTCCCGGCTGATCGGTTCGCCTCCTGGATATGTCGGCTACGGGGAGGGCGGCCAGCTAACCGAAGCGGTTCGCCGGCGACCTTACAGCGTGGTGCTGTTCGATGAGATCGAAAAAGCCCATCAGGAAGTCTTCAACACCCTGCTGCAGCTGCTGGATGACGGGCGGCTGACCGACGGCCAGGGCAGAACGGTCGACTTCCGGAATACCGTAGTGATCATGACCAGCAATATCGGCAGCCAGTTCTGGTCCAGGAAGGATGAGGGTTGGAACGAGAAGGATGCCATTAAATTCACCAACGAAGAGCTCAAGTCCACGTTCCGGCCGGAGTTCCTTAACCGGGTGGATGAAATCGTACATTTTCACCCCCTGGGGAAAGAGCAGATCAAGGAGATCGTGGGCATTCAGCTCAACCGTGTTGAGAAGCTGGTTCAGGCTCAGGGCTATTCCCTGGAGGTCAGTGATGCTGCCCAGCAGTACCTGGCTGATCAGGGCTTTGATCCGGATTACGGTGCCAGACCCCTCAAGCGCACCATCCAGAAGCAGCTCCAGGATCCACTGGCGCTGGCGATGCTTTCCGGTGAGTTCAAAGTGGGCGACACCATTGAGGTGGATGTCGGCCAGGATGGACTGGAATTCACTCCCCTGGTTGTAGGTGAGATTGTGGAGTGAAGTACACAAATAGGGACGAAATCCCTTAAAGGGATTTCGTCCCTATTTTATTTATTTCTTTATCTTGAATTCCATATAATCAAAATCCCACTCTTGGATGAAATTTCGATAACATTCCCGTTTCCTTGTTTGGCTTGCTTTAGGTTGATCACAGATGATGTTGAGGATTGGTAGGGGATCAAAGATATCGGGATCCCTAAGCCCAATATATCCTTGATAACTGGAGAAATCCCAATCCTCCGGGTGAGCTGCTAATTTTGCTTTGACAGGATTCAAATGAATATATCTTGATAGATGGAGCAAATAATTTAGGTCATTTACTTGTTTTCTCTGAAATACACCTTGAAATAAATGGCCATTTTGATTGTAAACTTTGTTATAAGCTAGCACATAAGATAAAGCGAGTTTTTGCATAGCTCTAGAAAATTCTTCATTTAGGATTTTCAAAATAAAGTGGTAATGATTGGGCATTAAGCAATACGCTAATAATCCGGCTGCTTGTGGAAGATATTTCGCGGTCCTGCTTAAAAAATAGACGTAGTTTCTGTCATCACGGAACAAGAGATTCCCGGCAATAGCTCGGTTATAAATATGATAGATCTGTCCGGGAATCAAAGGAACGCGCTTGCCTGGCATTTTTCCCCCTGGGTTTTCCAAAGGGACGAAATCCTTTTAAAGGATTTCGTCCCTTTTATAAACACTATATAACGGAGAGCCGCTTCAGGCAAGAGCTCACCCCATTTCGAATTAGTGAACGTGGCCGTGCTCCAGCTCCTCCGCTGTAGCGGGGCGCAGGGCGGACACGGTGATCTCAAAGGTCAGGGTTTTTCCAGCCAGGGGATGATTGAAGTCCAGGGTCACGGTATCCTCATCCGCCTCGATGATCTGAGCGCTGAGGATCTCATCCTGATCATCCCGCAGGTCCAGGAAGGTGCCGACATCGAGCGGGATTTCCTCGCTGAATTCCTCTTTTTTGGCGACCTCGAGCGAATCGGGATCGTACTCGCCGTACGCGCCTTCAGGCTCGATCACCACTGTTTTCTCGTCGCCGACTTTCATGTCGTAGAGTGCCTCTTCCAGTCCGGGAATGATCTGGCCGATCCCCTGGATGAATTCGATCGGTTCTCCGTCGTTCGTGCTTTCCAGGACCTCATCCTCCACGATCAGGGTGTAATCCAGGGTCACTACAAAATTATCCTGCACTTTATCCGTCATCTGTCCTCCTCCTATACGCGGTTAGAAGCTGGTTTGATATCTTTGATCCAGTACCAGTTCAGGTCACTGAGCTGGAATAACAGGTGGTAGACCTTGCTCTGGCGATCCATCACCAGTACATGCCTGCCATCTTCAGTGTCCCACTGCCGGCCAACATCTTTGACCTTGACAGTGCTTCCTGCAGCCGAGAATTCGATCGGGGTCAGGGAGCCATCTCCTTGAAAGCGAGTGGTGACCTCAATCTGTTCCATCTTCGATCAGGAATTGATACAGGAATTCCAGAGCGACCTGGGCGATTTCCTGTTTGTTCTCGATCCGGTTTCCACTGGCATTATGCTGCAGGGTCCGGGTGCCCTGAATTGAGCTCAAACCGATCCAGGTATAGCCCACCGGTTTGGTAGGCGTCCCCCCGCTGGGTCCGGCAATGCCGCTGACTGCCAGGCCGATATCGGCAGTGAGGGCTCGCCTGACTCCCCGAGCCATTTGTTCAATGGTTTGCTCGCTTACTGCGCCGTATTTCTCGAGAGTGTCCCAGGACACATCCAGCAGGCGAACTTTCGCTCGATAGGCGTAGGCCGTGATGCTGCCCAGATAATAGGTCGAAGACCCCGGTATGTTGGTGATCCGGTGGCCGATCAGACCGCCCGTGCAGGATTCCGCCACTGCCAGCCGCCAGCCCTTGTCTCTCATTTCCTGGCCAATCTTGAGTTCCACATCTTTTATCATCAAACTTATCCTCGTGTTTTTTCTACCACCCAGAAATGGGATAATCCCAGAATCTGAAGGGGTGTTTTTTCCAGTCCATAGAGCAATCTCCGCATCCAGCGGCCCAAGCGGGGCAGGCGGTGAATGATGTTGTCGTAACCGCCGAAGATCACTCTCCGTGATATATATTGTACCGGAAGGTCTGTAAAGAGCTCTGCCAGGGCTCGGCTGCTGTAAGCCCGGACATGGGGGGCGAGCCGATTCCTGACCCCCGCGGGGAGATAATTGACGAATAATTTATTCCCAAAACGATACTCACCCCGCCAGTAGATCCCGTGGGTCTCGAAAGGGTACCAGCGGTTGGGGCAGAACAGAACGATCCTTCCGCCCACTTTGAGGACCCTCACCATTTCCTGAACTGCCTGGCGGTCGTCCGCGACATGTTCGATGACCTCATTGCTGAGGATCAGATCGAAGCTGTTTTCGGGAAAAGGAAGCTGTTCTCCGGCACCTCCCAGGATATGGCTGCCAGAACCCTTGGCCTGCCGGGCGCGATCCAGATCGAATTCGAGTCCAAAGAGTTCGCCGACGAAGGGTTCGAGGTGTTCCAGGTACAAACCGATGCCGCAGCCATTTTCCAGAATCTTGCCCTGGATCCTCTCTCCCGCGGCAGAAAGGACCATCTCCAGTCGGCGCTGTTGGCCCGCTCTCCAGACATAGGAGGGCTCGCCTCGTTCGGCGGCCTGGGGGGAGGGTTGGATTGAGGTCATTTTTCACCCCAGTGAATGGAAATCATACCGAATGCCATCTGTTGGTAGGCAACTTTATTGAAACCTGCTGCTGCCAGATAGGCCGCCAGCTCTTCCGCCCGCAGAAACTCCTGGGTGGACGTGGTCAGGTACTCATACGCCTCGCGGTCGCCGGTCAGCAGGCTGCCCAGCGCAGGTATGATGCGGGTCAGGTAAAAATGGATCAAAGGTGTCAGCATATGCTTTGGCGGTTTACTGGTGTCCAGCACCGCAATTCTACCACCCGGCCTGAGAACTCGAAACTGCTCCCGCAGCCCCAAGATGACATCTTCCAGATTGCGGACCAGGAATCCGGAGATCACCCCGTCAAAGCTGTTATCCGGGAACGGCAGCTGAACGGCATCCGCAGCTGTCCACTGAATGCGGTTGCCAGCGATCTTTTGCCTGCCAAGTGCGATCATCGCCTGGGTCAGGTCGGCAGCGACGAAGCTGCAGTTTGGATACAGGCGGGAAGCCTCCTGGCTGATCTGCCCGTTGCCGCTGCCGATATCCAGCACGCGAGCGCCGGGCTCCAGGGACAGCTGGCGGATCGCGATCCGCCGCCAGCGGTTATCCTGCCAGCCGGTCATCAGGTGGTTGATGAGATCGTAACGTTCTGCGATCCTGGTGAACAGAGCTTGCTGCTGGCCCGGTCCTTTTCCTCGGGAAAGCTGCCCCATATGGCTCAGGATTGCTGGACAGCCAGGGCGTCCTCAGCGCGGGCAACCTGGATGCCTTTCTCTTCATCAACCCGGGTCAGCAGGATGATCCCGGAAATGAAGAACACGATCAGGGAGACAATCCCCAGTCGGCTGTTTCCGAACAGTTGGCTTACCAGACCGAACAGGAAAGGGCCAAAAATGCCGGCGAATTTTCCGCTGACGCTGAAGAAGCTGAAGAATTCAGCTGATTGGGCTTTGGGCACCATCCGCCCATAGAGAGAGCGGCTTAATGCCTGAGCGCCTCCCTGGACCAGAGCGACCGAGAAGCCCAGGAGCCAGAAATGCAGCGCGGTGGTCATGAAATAGCCGGCGATGGTGATCACGGTGTACACCCCAAGGCTGATGTATATGGATTTCTTGGTACCAATCTTCTTTGCCAGCCAGCCGAACAGGAAGGAGAAAGGGATGCCCACAAACTGCACCATCAACAAGGCCCCGATCAGATCCGTGCGGCCGATACCGATCTCATTGCCGTAGATGGTAGCCATTTTGATGATGGTACCAATGCCGTCATTGTAGAGCCAGAAAGCGATCAGGAATTTAAACAACTCGCTGTATTTCTGAATTTCCCTGAAGGTCTCCGCCAGCCTGCCGAAACCGGCTTTGACGGGATTTTCTCCGGCTTCTCCCCGGAAGATCTTGCGGGGCGGTTCCGGTACGTTCCTCCAGAGCGGGATCGAGAAGATCAACCACCAGACAGCTACGCTGGCCAGGGAGATGCGGGTCATCAGGGCGGTGAATTCCCCGGGATCCATTCCGCCGATCAGGTTGGGAGCGAAATCCGGGAGCATGATCATCACCAGGTTGATGGCCAGCAGGATCCCGCCGCCCAGGTAGCCCATGGCATAGCCCCGGGTAGAGATCTGGTCAATGTCGTCTTTTTTAGCGATGTGAGGCAGGAGGGAGTCATAGAAGATATTAGCACCCGCAAACCCGATATTGCCAACGATGAACAGGATCGATGCCAGCAGCCAATCCCCGGTAGTCAGGAAGAACATCAATGCTGTGCCGGTGATGCCGACCACGGCAAAGATCGTCAAAAAGCGCTTTTTGTGCCCTCTGAAATCGGCCATGGCGCCCAGGATGGGGCTCAGCAGGGCGATCAGCAGCAGGGCGATCGAGTTGGTGTAGCCCCAATAGGACGTGGCCTGATTGGGAGTAAGTTCTGGTGTGGCAATCGCAGAATAATAGATCGGCAGGACAGCGGCCATGATCGTGGTCGCAAAGGCAGAATTCGCCCAGTCATACATTGCCCAGGATTTGATTACTTTCTTATAATCCCTATCTTCCATGGCTTCCTCCGGGTTGGTGTGAATAATGCCTTCCATTATACGATAGAACTCTCCTGACATGGCCATCCTATTGCCTGTCGGCCAAAGGAATGCGATGACGTTATGAAATATTAGATATTTGTTAAGCTTTGCCCCTGAGCGGGTGGGTGTGTTGACGGTTGCGACCGCTCATGCTATGATAAACAAGGATTTATTTATATTATTCTGGCTTTGCCAAACAGATCGCTGGGACTTATTTTGCCATTATTTTTCTTATTTTTCGCTCTTATGAATGTCATTGGATCATAAGGTTATTAGGAAAGCTTTTTAATTCCTTTTTGGCAATTGGCCCCCTCTTTGAATGAGATTTGTTTCTGGCGAGCACAGAATAATTGTGGTCGCTATTTTTCTTTTCAGGAGGGTTGTGATGAGTTTTGATTTTATTTCCCGCATTATTGGCATGATTGTCTTTGGTCTGCTGGGGGGCTATTTCGGAGTAGACCTCGCGAACGTCACGACCATCACTCTGGAAGAAGGCGCAGTTATCTTTGGGTTGGTGGGCGCCTTGTTCGGTCTGGTAGTCACGCCTTTGATCACCACCCGCCCGGTAACCTCCCTGAGAAATCTGCTCAACCAGCTGGATGCCCGGACCCTGGGTTCCGGGATGGTCGGTTTGTTTGTGGGCCTGGTGATCGCAGCACTGCTTGCTATCCCGCTCTCACGACTGCCTTCTTTCCTGGGCGAGGTCTTTCCTTTTATAGGCGTCCTGCTTTTTGGGTACATCGGTGTGGCGGTCTTTATCTCCCGGCGCAATGACCTGTTCTCGATCTTCAGCGGAAGGGTATTCCCGGCATCTGATAAAGGTACAGGCAGTGCCGAGCCGGAGCGAGTGATCCTGGTCGATACCAGCGTGATCATTGACGGCCGGATCTCCGATATCGCCCGAACTGGCTTCCTGATCGGGGAGCTGGTCATTCCGAGGTTCGTGCTTGATGAACTGCAGCATATTGCTGATTCCGCGGATGCCCTCCGGCGCCAGCGCGGCCGGCGGGGGATGGAGATCCTGGCTGAGCTCCAGGAATCCAAAACCATCCCCGTGCGCATCAGCGATATTGATGTCGAGGGCACCCGCGAAGTGGACAGCAAATTGGTGATCCTGGCCCGACAGTTGAGCTGTCCCATCCTGACCAATGATTACAATCTCAATCGGGTCGCGGATATTCAGGGAGTGTCAGTGCTAAATATCAATGAACTGGCCAACTCTGTCAAAGCTGTGCTGCTGCCCGGAGAAGAAGTGGAAGTCAAGATCATCCAGGAAGGCAAAGAGCGGGGCCAGGGTGTTGGATATCTATCTGACGGCACCATGGTGGTCGTGGAAGACGGCAAGGACTTCATGAACCGGGATATCAGTGCCACGGTGACCAAAGTGCTGCAAACTGCGGCAGGTAGAATGATCTTTGCCAAACCGGATTTGGTTTGAACCGGGAGTAGGAAACATGAGTATAAAAGTCTATAACACGTTAGCCAGGAAGAAACAGGAGTTTAAAACCCTCCAGCCTCACAAGGTTTCGATGTACGTCTGCGGGCCAACAGTTTACGATAAAGCCCACGTCGGACATGCCATGTCTGCCCTGGTGTTTGACATTGTCCGCCGCTATCTGGAGTACCGCGGTTATCAGGTCCACCATGTCACCAAGTACACCGATGTGGATGACAAGATCATTCAGCGCGCGGCAGTTGAGGGGGTGGAGCCGCTGGAAGTTGCGGAGCGCTATATCAAGGAATTCGACCGCCATTTGAAGGATCTCAATATCCTTCCGGCTGACGATTATCCCCGGGCGACCGAGGAGATCGACAATATCATTGATAGCGTCCAACTGCTGGTCGATAAAGGCTACGCTTATCCCAAAGATGGGGATGTCTACTACCGGGTCGAAAAATTTGACGATTACGGAAAACTCTCCGGCAGGAAGCTGGAAGATATGGAAGCAGGCTCCCGGATCGACGTGGATGCCCGGAAGGAAAATCCAATGGATTTTGCACTCTGGAAAGCTGCCAAGCCGGGTGAGCCCAGCTGGACCAGCCCCTGGGGCGAAGGCCGGCCGGGCTGGCACATTGAATGCTCAGTGATGAGCCAGGACTGCCTGGGAGAACAGATCGACATCCATGGGGGCGGAAATGACCTGGTCTTCCCTCATCATGAGAACGAGATCGCCCAGAGTGAAGCCATGACCGGGAAGCGCTTTGCTACCTACTGGATGCACAACGGCATGATGCAGCTCTCCGGGGCGAAGATGTCCAAATCGGTTGGCAACCTGGTGACGATTGACGCCTTCCTGGAGAACCATGAGGCCAATGTGCTGCGGATGATGGTGCTCAATTCCAGCTACCGCGGGCCGCTGACTTTCAACGAGGAAACCATCGAGCACGCCCAGAAAGCTCTCAAGCGGCTGCGTTCGGCGCTCAAACCCGCCCTGCCGCAGGACGGCTGGGATGGGGCTGAGGATCTCAAACTGCGGTCCGCCGAGGTCAAAGACCTCTTCGAAAGCGCCATGGACGATGATTTCAATACGGCTGGAGCGCTGGGTCACATCTTTGATTTCGTCAAAGAGATCAATCAGGCCCGGGACGAAGGAGCAGACGAGGACTCGCTGACCGCAGCTCAGGATACCCTCAGGAAACTGACTGCTGTCCTGGGGCTGGAGCTGGATGTGCAGGAGACTGGAAGCGGTGAGGCAGCTGAGTTCATCGATCTGCTGGTGGAAGTCCGCAGCAAGCTGCGGGAAGAAAAGCTCTGGGCCCTGTCCGATCTGATCCGCGATCAGTTGGAAGAACTGGACGTTGTGCTGGAAGACTCACCCCAGGGAACTACCTGGCAGTGGAAGTGACCGCTGATATGGGGCTGTTCTTCCCGCAAGGGTTGCGGGAATGAAGGAATGGATCTGGGGCAGGAATCCGGTCTATGAAGTGTTGAGGGCTGGTAAGCGCCAGGCGTACCAGCTCAAGATCGCCAGGGGAGTGGATACCGGAGGCAGGCTGGGTGAGATCCTGGCGCTGGCTAAGAGGAAATCCATCCCGGCCTCGCGCGTTCCCAAAGAGAGTCTGACTGGCATTTCCAACCACCACCAGGGTGTGGTGCTGCAGGCGGATGCCTATCCCTACGTGGATCTTGACCTCAGCCTGGCGGCAGCTGAGAAACTGGGCGAGCCGCCCTTGATCCTGCTGCTGGACACCCTGAAAGATCCCCAGAATCTGGGTACCTTGATCCGAACGGCTGAACTGATCGGAGTGCACGGAATCGTGCTGCCTTATCGGCGCACAGCCACGGTGACACCGGCGGTGGTCAATGCTTCCTCTGGTGCGACCGAGCATCTCAATATATCCCAGGCCAACCTGGCTCAAACCATTGCCCGGCTCAAAGAGGACGGTCTGTGGGTGGTCGGTCTGGAAGGCAGCCCGGAAGCCCAGCCTCCTGACCAGATCGACCTCACCGGTCCGCTGGTGGTGGTGGTCGGCAGTGAAGGGCAGGGCATGCGGGCCCTGGTCAAGGACTCCTGTGATTTCCTGCTGAGACTGCCAATGCGGGGAGCTATCGATTCCCTCAACGCTTCCGTGGCTGGCTCCGTGGCCCTTTATCTGGTCTGGCAGGCGAGGGGTTTTTCGGGAGCGGTGGAGGACTGAAAGGATTGACGGAAGACTTGAAAGCTGATAAACTTTTCCTCTGTCGATGGCGACCATCGGTGCACTTGCCTCGCTCATTTCCATCTGATATAATGCGGGGGCTGGAGAGGGCAAATGATGGCACCTGTGCCGACGTAGCTCAATCGGTAGAGCAGTCGCTTTGTAAGCGACCGGTCATGGGTTCGAGTCCCATCGTCGGCTCCTGTTATTGCGACCGAGCAGTAACCACAACAATCGATCTGGGCGGATACCGAAGTGGCCAAACGGGGCTGACTGTAAATCAGCTGGCAAACGCCTACGGAGGTTCGAATCCTTCTCCGCCCACCTGTACTATGAGCTGCAGGAGGTTGATACTTCTGACAGCTTATAGTTGTGTAAACTGCCAGCCCTCGTAGCTCAGGGGTAGAGCGCATTCTTGGTAAGAATGAGGTCATGGGTTCAAATCCCATCGGGGGCTCTGGTAAGAGAATAGAATTATTTTGGACTTGTACTTGTAAGGAGAAGAATCATGGCAAAAGAGAAATTTGAACGAAACAAACCGCATCTGAACGTGGGAACGATGGGACACATTGACCACGGGAAGACGACGCTGACAGCGGCGATCACCAAGGTG
>JARROG010000022.1:0-17015 GCA_037384185.1 Anaerolineales bacterium
TTTCTGATACCTGCTGTGATCGCAAGAATCGCCATCCATTTGGATGGCGATTCTATTTTCTATAACCTCCGAGGTAGGGGTGACCTCGGAGGTCACCCCTACCTCGGAGGTTATAGAAAATAGAATCGCCATCCACTTGGATGGCGATTCTTGCGATCACAGCAGGTATCAGAAATAATAATAATTCAACAGCAGCGGCTCATGAATTTCTCCATTCTCTCCAGGGCTTGCTCGATCTTGTCATAATGGGTCGCATAGGAACAGCGCACAAAGCCTTCCCCACCCGAGCCAAATGCCGATCCGGGCACGACGGCGACTTTTTCTTCTTCCAGCAAACGCTGGGCAAATTCTTCATCATCCAGACCTGAAGCGCTAATCTTTGGAAAAGCGTAGAACGCACCCTGAGGCAGGAAGGTTTCCAAACCGATCTCATTCAACCCAGAGATGATCAGCTTCCTGCGCCGATCGTATTTCCGGCGCATTTCCTCGACATATTCCGCCCCCTGTTGAACAGCAGCCAGGGCTGCCAGCTGGGATACGGTTGGGGCTGACATGACCGTATATTGATGGATGCGCACCAATCCCTGAAGGATTTCTGCCGGCGCAGCAGCGTACCCCACCCGCCAGCCGGTCATAGCAAAGCTCTTTGAAAATCCACCGAGGGTGATAGTTCGTTCTTTCATGCCGGGCAGGGACGCAAAGCAGATATGCTCCACATCATAGACCAGACTGTCGTAGATCTCATCTGAGATCACCAGCAGGTCATGTTCTTCGGCAATGCGGCTGATGGCCTGCAAATTTTCGAGGCTGGCTACTGCACCAGTAGGATTGTTGGGGAAACCAATGAAGATCGCCTTGGTGCGGGGGGTGATGGCAGCCTCGATCAGATCCGGCTCAGGCTGAAAGCCGTTTTCCATTTTGCCCGGGACTTCGACCGGAACACCCCCGGCCAGCAGCACTTCCGCCTGATAAGACACAAAACAGGGCGTCGGGATGATGATCTCCTCACCAGGATTGATCACCGCTGTCAGCGCCAGATATAAGGCTTCAGACACTCCCACAGTGACCACCACTTCCGAGGCCGGATCATAGCGCACCTGATATTTTTCCTCGAGCAAATCCGAGATGGCTTCTCTCAACTTTAAGATCCCGGCATTGGAGGTGTAGTGGGTCTCTCCCTGACGAAGGGCCTGAACACCGGCTTCCAGGATCGGCTGGGGAGTGGTGAAATCGGGCTCCCCAATGCCCAGAGAGATGACATCATCCATCGTAGCCACAATATCAAAGAATTTGCGGATTCCGGAAGGCTTTAATTCGGCGACTCGTTTGGCAATAAAATCACGGGGCATAGGGCTCCTTATCAGGTGAGAAATCGGCGGACTCTATTACAAGTCCACTTCGGTATCGTCTCCGATGTTGATCGATCGGGATGTTCCCTGCAGAACAGCGCGCTGTCCTATCAATGAATCTTCGAGAATCAGGTTTTCCAACCGCGACCCTTTCTCGATGATTGAGTTCGTGAGCTGGCAGTTGACCACCCGGCAGCCTGCTTCCACCGTGGTATACGGGCCAATCACAGAGGCTTCCACCTCCGCCTCCGGATGAATGAATACCGGCGGGATCACACACACTCCCATGCGCTGTCCCGCCTTCTCGGAATTGTCATGACCGTGTTCCAGCAGGTAGCGGTTGGTCGACAGCATGGCATCGAAAGTTCCAGCGTCTAACCAGGTATGGACCTTTTCGGTGCGCATATGGCAGTCATCGTTCTCAAGCATGATATTGATAGCATCTGCCAGGAAGAACTCGCCCTTGAAACGTACTTTCTGGTCCAGCTGTTTTTCGATAGCCGCAATCAGCTGGCAGCCGTCTCGGAAATAATAGAACCCCACCAGAGCCAGGTTATTATCCATCGCCTTGGGCTTCTCGATCAGGCGGGTAACCCGTTGATCCTCGCCAATCTCAGCTACCCCAAATCGGCGGGGGTCTGGAACCGGCTTGACCCAGGCCACCACGTCGGATTTTTCATCTTTCAAGAATCCCAGGTCGGTCTCGATCAAGGTATCGGCAAAAACCATGATCATCGGGCCGTCAATCAAATCCTTGGCAAGGTAGATAGCGTGGGACTGGCCTTTCATCTCGTCCTGAACCACAAAGTGGACGGTCAGATCCGGGTGTTCTTCCGCCATAAAATCCTTGATCTTATCACCCAGATAGCCGACGATAAAAACGTACTCCACCTCAATCTCTGGAGAGAGAGTGTTAAAAGTATCCAGGACATGCTCAATGACCGTTTTCCCGGCCAAACTGAGCAGCTGTTTGGGCCGGCTCCAGGTGTGGGGCCGCAGCCTCGTACCAAATCCTGCCATGGGGATGACTATTTTCAATTCTTTAACCATACTGTTCCCCTTTTTAGTCTAGGGTTCCGAAATTTCATTATAACGGAGAGAGCTGCACCCAGGTACTGACAAAAAGCACTGGTGCAGAAGGATCAAACCGACCCAGCACTCAAACCAAACTTTTCTCAAGCGCTGCCAGGTCCGCTTCGATCAACTCGACAACCCCGCCCAGGGTATCAACATCAAAGGCCAGTCGGGCACCGGCGGCCTGATAAAGTTCAGGTAGGGAGGCGGTCCCACCAAGGGCAAGGGCCCGGCGGTAATCCTGCAGCGCCTGGGCCTGGTCCTGGCGGGCCTTGACCATAATCTGGAACGCACCCAGAGCTGCCAACCCATACTCAATGTAATAAAAAGGAGCTTGATGGATATGCAGTTTTCGGTGCCAGCCGGTCTTCTTGACTTCTTCATAGCCTGTCCAGTTGATGGCAGGCATATATTCTTCGATCAGCTCAGCCCACCGGCTATCGCAGGCAGATGGGTCCCTGCCCTGTTCGGGATTCTCATAGACCCAATGCTGGAAGGCTACCACGACAGCCATATAGGGCCAGAACAGCAGTTTTTCTTCCAGATTCAACAGCCGGGTGACGGCAGCATCTCTCTCTGACAAGAATCCACCCTGCTCCTGCCCCAGATAAGGCTCTGCCAGCAGCTCCATGGCTGTCGAAGCCACTTCGGCGAACTCCAGTCCGGGCCGCCATTGATGGTGGTAGGAAAGATTGACCCGTTCAAAGACATGGAAGGCATGGCCGCTTTCGTGGAACAGTACCCGCAGATCTGAGCTCTTCCCGACCGCGTTCATAAAAATGAAGGGCATCCCCGTGGTGGCAAATGAGGTGCAGAATCCTCCCGGACCCTTGCCTTTTCGGTTCATCAAATCCAGGAGTTGCTTTTCCCGCATGATGTTGAAATATCCTCCCAGGACCGGATCCAGCTTATTCAGGATCGCCCCCACCCGGGAAACGAATTGATCCTCCGTCTCAAAAGCCTTGACAGCGGGCAGGTTGAATGTGGTCTGATTATTCAGCAAATCCCAGGGGCGCAGATCCTCAATTCCCAGGCGCCGTAAGTAGCGCTGGTAAACCCGGGTAGCAGCCGGGACGGCCACTTCCTTGACAGCAGCCAGGAATTGTTTGCTGTCATCCGGGCTGTAATCCAAACGAAGGCGCTGCATCCAGCGGAAGGAGCGGTAATCATCATAGCCGGCATTGGCGGCCAGCCGGGCCCGGATCTCCATGAATTTCACCCAAAGCTGGTTGATGGCATCCCGATCCTCCAGCTCGCGCTGTGAGGCCAGCTCCCAGAGCTGCTGGCGGACTGCCCGATCCTCTGTCATCATGGCTGACTTCACCTGGGTAAGGGTCAGCTCCTCACCCTGCCATTTCACCGTTTGAGCTCCCAGGATCTTGCTGTACTGGGTTCCAAGTTTGGACTCCTCAGTCATCAGGGGTAAATTTTCCACCCGGAAAAGGTCCGCCTCAGTCCGCATTTTCTGGAGGATCACCTCCATTCCAGCTGGAACCAGGCCGCTGGCCAGGAGCATTTCCTTGAGCTTCTGGTCTGCTGCCTGGGCTGAAGGATAGAACTTCTCTAAAAAATGATGATAGGCGTCTTCGGCTTCCTGGTCATTGGTATCCAGCTCAACAGCCAGGGAAACACGGGCATTTCTCTCGTCGACCAATTTACGCAAATCCGACCAGCTGGAAAGCCAGTCCTCAACAGTATCCGCAGTTAACTCAGTTTCCTGCAGCTCCTGGTAGAGCGGTTCGACCGCATCCCAGTCCATCTTTGAATATTCAGCAAATGAAGGTGTTTTCATTCTGATGCCTGATCCTTTCTAGAGAAATTGAAATCAATCTTCCTGCCAACCAGCACTGTACCACTGCAGGTATTCTTCCAGGTGTGCCTTCCAGTAATCTTCGTTATGCAGCCCGGGATAAAGGTGCCATTCAGGATTCACTCCAGCCTTCTCCAGTGCCTCCTGGAAAGCTTCAGCTTCCTTAAGATTGTTATCCCCCTCCCCAATATCAAGATAGATGCGCGGCATCATTTGGGGTGGAATAGCTTCCAACCAACCGGGAACCCGCTTCAAATCCCCGTAGAACAGCGGAGTGCTGTGAGCCCCCAGGGAACCGAATAATCCCCAATGCAGCAGCCCAAGACGGACAGCCCAATTGCCTCCCCGGGACATACCTCCTACCGCCCTGTGCTGGCGGTCAGAAACAGCCCGATACTGGCTCTCCACCCAGGGGACCACCACCTGAGCCAGGCGGTCGCCAAAAGGATTCTCCGCCACAGACTTCCAGGTGATCTCCCGGGGCATAACGATCAGCAGGGGCGGAATTTTCTCCTGGGCGATCAGCCGGTCAGCTGTCTCATCAATTCCCAGGCTGTCCCATTCCTGGTCTGTCTCAGTCGCTCCATGGAGCAGATACAAAGTCGGATAAAAGCGGTCCAGGTCCTGGTCATAGCAAGCAGGAAGGTAGATCCTGCCCAGGAAATCTGATAGCGCTCGATCGACCCCTTCCCGCTGCTGCAGCCTTCGTCAGGGGTAGGACTCTTGAGCGGTTCAGTGGTTGGAATATCTGTCGGGTCTGGTGCCGGGATGTCATCCTGCGAAGCTGTAGGCGCGGGTGAAGTGGCTGGAGGCGGGACCGGTAAATCAGTGGTTGGAGATGGACTGCAGGCAGAAACCAGCAGGAGAGAAATCATGATCAGAACAGGAAACCGCACCCGGGGCATTTTATTCAGCGGATTTTTTCGGCTTTAAGGCCGGCCCTGAAGACGGATTTTCATCAGGAGTATCGCCCGCACCCTCCTCTAATGAGGTTTCTTCTTCCATCTGGATCTTTCCGCGCAGGTAGGCGCCGTCCTCCGTGGAGAAACGCACCGTGGTGACATTCCCCCACACCCGGCCTGTGCTGCGAATTTCCACCCGCTTGGCCTGAATATCGCTGCGGACAGCCCCGGCCACGATCACCGTATCCGCCTTGATGAGTTCGCTTTCAACCCGGCCTTTGGTATCCACGATCACCATGCCCGCCAGGTCGATCAATCCCTCAAATAAGCCTTCGATCCTGAGCCCGCCCTCGCCGGTGATCTCACCTTTCCAGCTGATCCCTTCGCCCAGAATGGATGTCACCCGGCTCTGGACAGGGACCGCTTCGAGACTGGGGGCAGGTTCTTCTTTTTTTCTAAACATATAATCTCCCCTACAAGGTTATTCACCCAGCAGATGCTGATACTGTACCACGAAACGCCAAGCTTTGCTCTTCCAGGGTTCGGGCACAGAATCCAGCCCGACCCTGGGACCTGCCTGGATCACCTCCGGAGGAGTCTGCAACCCTTCGGCAATAAAGAGCTCAGCACCAGGCTGGCAGATATTTGAACGGTTCAGCTGACCGTCAATATTCAGCGCCTGGGTCAGCTTACCCGGACCGTCCGTCCAGTTCGACCTCGGTTGGCCTCCCCGTCGCTGCTGGATCCTATCCAGGCCGTCCAGCGGCTCGATGGCCCGGATCAAGACTGCGCCAGGAAATCCGTCGTTCTCGGTGACGATATTCAGGAGCCAGTACATGCCGTAAATGAAATATACATAGGCTCTGCCGGCTGGCCCGTACATAACCTCCGTGCGGGGCGTGCGCCCTGCCCGGCAGTGGCAGGCCAGATCCTCCTCACCCCGGTAAGCCTCGGTCTCCAAAATGATCCCGGAGACCAGGGTGCTCCCTTCCTGGCGCACCAGGCGCTTACCAATCAATTCCCGGGCGACCTGAACGGTATCCCGGGAATAAAAAGATTCAGGCAGGGGGTCCATCAGGGAGAAATTCATCAGTACCAGGTTCCAGACAGGGATAAACGCTCAGTTCTCCTGCCGGAAGCGAGGATCAAGCTGGAGGGTTCGGGCCAGACCTTCCGCCAGAGTGAACTGCGGCTGATATCCCAGCAGCAGCTCTGCCCGGGTGATGTCAGCCCGCATGCGGCTCACTCCGCCGCTGGCCTTATGATTATAGATCGCTTCAGTGTCTGCACCAGTCAGCTCATGAACAGTCTTCACCAGGTCGAGAACACTGATTTCCCGGCCGCTGCCGATATTGATGGTCGCTCCATCCACATCCGCCGCCTGGCCGGCCTGAAGGAGAGCGCTGACCACATCGTCCAGATACACGAAATCCCTGGTCTGAGTGCCGCTGTTGTGGACGATCAAACTTCCGCCCTTGGTCGCCTGGCGCAAGTAATAGGGGATCACCGGAGGATGGTCCGCCGGCAGATGCTGGCCGGGGCCGTAGGCGTTGAAGATCCGCAAAGTGACGGTCTCAATGCCCCACAGCCGGCCGATGGTTTTAACGTAATACTCCGCTGAGAGTTTGGAGACCGCATAGGGGGAATCAGGGGCGGGGACCAGGTCCTCATGCAGGGGCTGTGCTACCTGGGCGCCGTAAACAGCACCCGAGGAAGTGAAGACCACCCGTTTGACTCCCACATCGCGCATCGCTTCCATGACGCTGACTGTGCCGCCCACATTGGTGCTGTTGTATTCTCGAGGATATAGGATCGATTCTCGAACGGCTACCCGGGCTGCCAGGTGATAAACACATTCGACACCTTGCAGCAAGGTCCAGAGGGTGGGACGGTCCATGATATCTCCCAGCTCAAACTGGATTCCGTCGGGGATGGCGTCCTCTATTCCAGTGGAGAGATCATCCAACCCGATTACTTCATGGCCTTCTTCCACCAGTTTGGCCGCCAGGGCAGAGCCTAAAAATCCAGCCACACCGGTTATCAGTGTTTTCATATCAACTCATCCTGTGATCGTTTGTCAGGAAAGCGGGCAAAATTATAACACGGGTCTGCGGGGTATGATCCATATCTCAGAGTTTTATTATAACCAGCCGGGACAATTCTTATTTATCAAAATTGTCATGTAAAATGGAGAGACTTGAAACAGGAGCGAGGTTACCCTCACATCCAGGTAGATGTCTTGATACAATAACAGAGGTGCCTGCTCTTCAAAGCGGGCTGAAACTATGATCCCATATTTGGAACAAATCCGCCGTAATCACGGTCTGGAACATGCCACATTAAATCTACTGTCCAGATCCCAACCCAATCAGTCTTTTGCCGGCCATTCAGATGGGACCGGTTTCTGGATCCTGGGTGAGATCGAAACCGATGTGCTGGCTGACGCAGTCAGCGAAGCTCTGGCCAGGCTGCAGTCTGGCCAGGAAGAGCTGGCTGTTCATAAGAACTGCGGAACCAATCTGCTGGTCTCAGGGTTTGCTGCAGGCCTGGCTGGAGCAGCCGGCCTGATCGGAGTTGGTGAACGCCCCGGCGATAAAATCGAGCGGATTCCGCTGATCACCACACTGGGTGTGATCGCCCTGCTGATCTCGCGGCCGCTGGGACCGATGCTGCAGCGCAAATTCACGGTCAGCGGGAACCCGGAGAATCTGAAGATCACCTCTATCTCCCGCCATACCCTCAACGGCCTGCCTGCCCACCGCATCCGGACCTCGGCGTGATATGAGCGCATCCTCTCCCTCCATCTACCTCCTGCACGGAGACGACGAATTTGCCATCCGCAGTTTCCTGGAGGAACGCCTGAAAGCGAAGATGGGAGAAAAATCCGACGCGACCATGGATATCACCACTCTGGAGGGAAAGGAGACCAGCCTGGAATCAGTCCGGGCCGAAACGCACACCATGCCGTTCCTGTCCAAGAGAAGGATGGTGGTGCTTTTCAATCCGACCAGCCTGGCAAAAGGCAAAACTCAGGCGAAATTCACCGACCTGCTCGCTTCTGTGCCGCCCACAACTGCCCTGATCCTGATCGAAGACAAGGTCCTGGATGAAAAACACTGGCTGAACAGCTGGTGCAAGGACCACATGGATCAGGCCTGGACCCAGCTCTTCGCTCTGCCCAGGGGAGGAGCCATGACGCATTGGATCCTGGACCAAGCCCAGGCTTCAGGCGGAACCTTTGAGAATTCTGCCGCCCAACTGCTGGCAAGCTATGTCGACGAAGACCCCCGGCTGGCCAAATCCGAGATCGAGAAACTGCTGACCTACGTGGATCATTCCCGCCCGGTCACTGAAGAAGATGTCCGGAACCTGGTGTCCGACGTGCGCCAAGGTGACGTCTTCCAGATGGTCGATGCTGTCGGCTACGGGGATGGAGAAAAAGCCTTCAGGATGCTCCGCCGCCTGTTGGAGGACGGGGATGCCCTGCCGCTGTTCGGGATGATCGTCCGGCAATTCCGGCTGCTGATCCAGGTCAGAGAGCTGCTGGATCAAAATCCGGGTCAGGATCATTTCCAGATCGCCAAGCAGATTGGCGTCCATCCCTATCCGATCCAGAAGATCCTACCCCAGGCGAAACTATTCAACCTGCCCCAGCTAAAGGCAATCTACAACAGCCTTTCAGAAGTGGACCAGGCCATTAAAACTGGACAGCTGAACGATGAGCTGGCCCTTGACCTATTAATCGCTTCCCTCACCCAATAACAGGCACCCTATGACCGTTTTAGAACCCATTCCCTCCATCCGTTTAAAGAATGGCCTGGAAATCAAACTCAAAGAAATCCACACCGCCCCGCTGATCAGCAGCTGGGTTTGGTACCGGGTCGGATCCCGGGATGAGATCGCCGGCAAGACCGGTATCTCGCACTGGGTGGAGCACATGCAGTTCAAGGGAACTGACAGATTTCCTGCCGAAAAGCGGGAAAAAGCCATTGCCCGGGCGGGCGGGAGCTGGAACGCTTTCACTTACCTGGACTGGACCACCTATTTTGAAACCATGCCGGCAGACAAGATCGACCAGGCCCTGGAGATCGAAGCCGACCGCATGGTGAACAGCGTCTATGACCCGGAAGAACTGGAATCCGAACGCACCGTGATCATGTCAGAAAGGCAGGGCAGGGAAAACAACCCCGGTTTCTGGCTGACGGAAGCAGTCCACCAGGCGGCTTTCCCGATCCACAGCTACGGCCATATGATCCTGGGGGATATGGTGGATCTGGCCACGATGCAGCGGGACGACCTCTATCAGCACTACAAGTCCTATTATTCACCCAACAATGCGGTGATCTCGATCGCTGGCGATTTCAAGCAAGACAACCTGCTTCAGCGCCTTAAGGAGCTCTATGAGGATCTGCCAGCTGGAAAAGAATCTCCCCGGGTGAACAGACCTCAACCGCCTCAACGAGGAGAACACCGCCTGGTGGTGGAAGGACCGGGAGATACCGTGCTGGGAGATGTGTCCTATCACGCGCCAGCTGCCAGCCACGATGATTTTTTCCCGTTCTTGATCCTGGACAGCATCCTTTCCGGACCGGAAGGTTTGAATATGTTCGGCGGAGGAGGGATCTCCAACAAGACCTCCCGCCTGTATTCCCGCCTGGTCGAGGATGAGGATGTCGCGGTCAGCGTCAGCGGCAGCCTGCCAGCGACCCTGGATCCCTACCTCTACAGCCTGGACCTGATCATCCATCCCGCGTCGACGCCTGAAGCCGCTCTAAAAGCCCTCGATGAGGAAATTCAGCGCCTGCAGGATTCCCCTCCGCCGCTGGAGGAACTGGAGCGGGCCACCAAACAAGCCCGGGCTCTGTTTGCCTATGGAAGTGAAAGCATCACCAACCAGGCTTTCTGGATGGGCTTCTCAGAAATGTTCGCAAGTTATGACTGGGTTACCGGTTACCTGGAAAAGCTGGAAGCTGTCAGCCCTGCGGATGTCCAGCGGGTAGCCCAGACCTACTTAAAACCCCAGAACCGGATCGTGGGCATCTACCAACCCCACAACAAGGGATATCAATCATTATGAGCAAGCCGGAAATCACAACCCTGAACGAAAAGTCACTGCCCGGGCCCCAGGATATCACCCGGGTGGAGCTCGAAAACGGGATTACCTTACTGGTACGCCCAAACTTCAATTCTCTGGCAATTTCCCTCTCCGGCTTTGTGCAGGCGGGAAGTTTATATGACCCAGAGAGCAAATTAGGATTGGCCGATTTCACCGCTACCTGCCTGATGCGCGGCACGGAAAGGCAGACATTCCGGGAAATCTACAACTCGCTGGAATCAATGGGCGCCAGCCTGGGTGTCAGCGCCGGCTCGCACACAGCTGGATTCGGCGGAAAATCCCTGGCCGCTGACCTGCCGGAACTGTTGGAAATCCTGGCGGACATCCTGATCCACCCGGTCTTTCCAAAAGCGGATATCGAGAAGATCCGCTCCCAGCTCCTGACCGGACTGGACTTGAGGGCAGAGGACACAAGCGAGATGGCCTCGCTGGGCTTCGACCAGATCGCCTACGCCGGCCACCCGTACCGCTTCCCGAGCGACGGCTATCCAGAGACCATCCAGGCCATCCAGTCCGAGGACCTGGTAGATTTTCATGCCAGCTATTACGGCCCGCGGGAAATGGTAGTAGTGATCGTTGGCGCAGTAGAGCCAGACCAGGCCGTCGCCCTGGTGGAAGAGAAACTGGGGGGCTGGTTCAATCCCAAACAGCCAGAGCCGTTTGAGGTCCCGGATGTCTGGCCCCTGGATCAAACGGTCCAGGAGCACACAGCCATCCCCGAAAAGAGCCAGGCAGACATCGTGCTGGGTACGGTAGGCCCCCGCCGGCAGTGGGAAGGCTTTTACCCCGCGCTGTTGGGCAACAGCATCCTGGGGCAGTTCGGGATGATGGGGCGGATCGGCAACACGGTTCGAACCCAGGCAGGATTGGCATATTATGCCTACAGCTCACTGAGCTCCAGCATCGGCCCCGGACCGTGGACAGTAAGAGCGGGGGTTGCCCCGGAGAACCTGGGAAAAGCCGTGCAACTGATCCAGCAGGAAATTCGCAATTATCTCGCCGAACCGGTCAGCCCTGAAGAGCTGGCGGATGTGCAGTCCCACTATGTGGGCAAACTACCGCTGACCCTGGAGTCCAACCAGGGTGTGGCATCTGCGCTGCTGACCATGGAGCGCTACCAGCTTGGGCTGGATTATCTGCAGGGCTATGAAAAGATGGTGCGGGAGATCACCCGGGAATCCATTCTGGAAGCCTCCCGGCAGTTCCTGGATCCGGATCGGCTGGCGATCTCCACCGCGGGACCCCCGTTATGAGACTCTCTTCCGGCATTGACCTGATCGAAATCGAGCGGATCCAACAAGCCCTGGACCGCTATGGGGAACGTTTCCTGAAGCGAGTGTATACCGCGGCCGAAATCAAACAAGCCCGGGGCAACGCACCCGAGCTGGCAGCACGGTTTGCAGCCAAGGAAGCGGCATCCAAAGCCCTGGGAACAGGGATCGGACCGATCTCGTGGGTGGATGTAGAAACCATCAATAAGCCTTCTGGAAAACCAATCTTGCGCCTTTCTGGCCGAGCCAAGACGATCTCCACGGCCCTGGGCTATGATACCTGGTCTGTCAGTCTGACTCATTCCCGCGGCATGGCGGCTGCGGTGGTGATTTGTATCGGCGAATGAGCTTCGCCCCCCTCCAGAGACAAAGAGTAACTAGTGCAAGCGCGCGACCCAGCGGGTCGCCCCTGCTGTTGTAGTTAGGAAGGACCCTTTCGCTGGGAGAGGAACAAACTTAACAAATCTCATAAACCCACCTACCCGGGTTCTTGTTACAATCCTAGCAGGATCCGCGAAGCGGTTGAACCCCCAGAGAAATGCTGGGACCCCAACCGCCTAAACTGCTATGAACCAAGTCACAATACTTGACCTGAAAAAAATCGGTTTCTTCGACGAGCTGCCCGAGAAGCGGCTGCGCTTCCTGGCATCCCGCCTGAAAAAGCGCCGTTATCGAGCCGGGACGCAGATCATCCGCCAGGGCGGCAATGGCGAGTTCTTCGGGATCGTTGGAAGCGGCCAGGTGGTCCTGGAGGATCCCGAGAGCCAGCCCCGCAGCCTGGGCCCTGGCGATCATTTCGGAAGTGCCATGCTGCTGTATGGAAAATCGAGCGGTTTTACGGTGACCGCCGAGGAAAACACCACGCTGTGGGTACTGCAGCGGTCAGATTGGACCGCTCCCACCGCTCTCCCTAAAAAGAAAAGGAAACCACTTCTCAAACCTGGCGCAAGACGGGGGTTGGTCATCGGCGGGCTGGTGGCAGCCGCTCTAACCATGTTCACCCTGATCCTCGGTCCCTCCCTGCTGGACCGGACAACGCTCACCCTGCCAGACTGGCTGGTGGAGCAGGGCCGGCCTGATCTGGCGGAAAAGTATCTGCGGACCGTGACCCGCTGGGAGCCAGAATCAGCCCGCAACTTTGGATATCTGGGCGACATCCTGGTGCTGGAGAACAGGGATCAACAAGCCAGGGAGGCTTACCAGCAGGCTTTGGATCTGGACGCATACCTGCCCTGGATCCACAACAATCTGGGCGTGCTGCTGCTGAATGATGGTCAGGCAGAGAAAGCCGTCGAGCACTTTCAGACGGCGATCGACCTCAGCCCGCAGACCGTCAGCGCTTATGTTAACCTGGGCAGCGCCTACTACGACATGGAAGACTGGGAAGCAGCTGCGGCAGCCTACGGGACCGCCCTGGAAATGGACTTCAGTTTGCTGGATACCAAAGCCGCCTGGGCCGGGCTGATCGTTTCAGAAAGCCGCCTGGTGGAAGCCCGATTGGTGTGGGAAGACGTGCTGATGCATGACCCCCGCCATCCGCTGGCCCTGGAAGGATTGGGGGTGGTCTCACTGCTGGAGAAAGACGCCTCACTGGCGATGATGTATTTTGACGCCGCCAGCTACCTCAACCCCGAGGATCCAGCCCTGCATCTTTATATGGGCATGGCCCTGGAGGAGCTGGAACGGCCGGCTGAAGCAATCGAAGCCTACCGTTTCGCAGCGGAAAACGGCAGCAACCCTCAGCTGATCAGCCTTGCCAGAGCCCTTTTGGAGGACGTTTCAGGGGGTGATTCAGACTTAAAAGCCCCCCATTAGACCACCTTTCAGCGATGTTGAGTGATTTTTTTGAAAAATACCGCTATAATCATTACAATTGTAGTAACAAGGAGAGTGCAGGTATGAAGAAATTCCGATTAATTGCTGTTATTGCCATTATGGCTGCTTTGTTGATCCCCGTCTCGGTGAACGCCGCCGGCACATTTTACTGCAGCACCAGTGTCACCACGGGCGGCACAGGCACCCTGGCCGACCCCTGGGCTTGCAGTGATGACACCCAGCTCCAGAGTGTGATCGACGATGAGATCTGCGCTGTCTACAACGGCGGAGATCTGTATCAGCTCTTCCCGGCATCCTACCGCTACCACGTGGTCACCTACTACAGTCTGGATGACTGCCGGGTTACGGCCACCTACGACTATGCCGGCTATCCTCCTTCCACAGGCGTGGAAGTTGCTACGCCGTACATCGTCGGCGGAGTTGCCCTGCTTGGTGCCGGTCTGGTGGCTGCCGGCTTGCTGATTCGCCGCAAGAGAACTGTCGAAGCAGTCTAAAAGCACATAATCCTTGACCCGCCGGGGCTGCCTGGCGGGTCAGGACCAAACCTTGATCGAAAGGTGCCCTTCGGGGCAGGTCGCCCTGCCCTGCAAGGCATCATTTGTTAATGGTGCCCACCACGATTCAGACCTTTAGTTTCCCAGAAGATCACCTTGCGTAAAACCCACCCTCGAAGCTGGATTCCCAATACGCTGCTGATTGCCGGCGGACTGCTGCTGCTGTGGGCTGTGTTGATCTCCCTCAAGCCGCTGCTGTCCTCTTACCAGTTAAATGAAGGAGACTATCTGCTCTTCCCCCAATCAGTGGACCTGCCACTGCCGCGCATCGCCTCCATCCGCAGCACCGCGCAACCAACCGGCGACCCATTCTATTCGCTGGTCAACAATCCTTATACTCCCACACCGACGCCAACCCCCACGCCGACGCCGATTCCCAGCGGGCCGGTAATTCGGCTGGTGATCCCTGCCATCAATGTCGACCGGGCTGTGATCCCGCTGCGCCAGTACCGGGACGGCAGCGGCAACATCCAGTACGATACTGATTCGCTGTTCGCTACCAGCAGCCGGCTGGACCTGGTGGGTCAAACAGTGACCTCCCAGAATCCGGGGGGCGGCAGCAACATCGTCCTGGTCGGTCATAACTACAACATGGGCTGGTATGCCTGGGACGGCGTTTTCGTGAATCTTAAGAAACTCAAAGCCGGGGACAAGATCGTGCTTTATACCAAGAACGGGGGAAAATTCAGCTACAAGGTCAAGAAGGTCGTCCAGGTGCCCTACCTGGCACGAAACGCCGAAGAGCTCAATAAACATTTGCGCTATCTGGGTCCAACCACGGACGAACGGGTGACCCTGGTGACCTGCGGTGGTGCTTTTGGAAGCTGGACGGCCCGGGTTTACGTGGTAGCGAAGTAAACTTCAATCCAATGGCCCTCACTTCAGCCTATTCTTTCAGGAGCCAGGCGCGGGCTTTGCTGCGGCGGTAGAAGAGTTTAACCTGCCAGCCCCTGTTGGCACAGACATTTACAAAGAACTGCGCTCTTTCCTTTCCTCGCTGAGACGTAGATGAAAGGACCGCGATGCGTGACGACCGGGACAGGCCGATCGAACTGAACAGCTGAGGTAAATTATAAAGCGATAAGAGGGGAATAAGCGAGCTGGCGGAAGAAGCATCCACTAAATAGCGGTTGATACTCCCCCTCATGGAAGACTGGAAAGCTTGTTCTATGGACATCCTGAGTTCCTGAGCGGAAATTCCATCCTTCAGGATTGTTTCAATGATGCCTTCACCCAATCGGATTTCTTGATAGTAATTCATAATCAAATCACCTAGAGAGCCAAATTCAAACTGAATCAGACTCTGGAATGCGGCAGAGATTCTACTGACAATACGCCCGGAAGACATCCGCCTTCCGGACAGTTTTTAGATGGTTCTCAAGAGGGGTTTTTAATTGGGCCAAATGGCGGGGGAGGTTCCCAACAAGGCAGATCAGCGGCTGTAATCGCTGATAGGGATGATTCTTTCCCATGGTGTGCGACGGTAAGGCTCGCGGAGCCTGTCCAGAACAAAGGGAAGGGCGAACGACCGGGGACGGGAGACGGAGGACCGGCCCTTCACTACGATCTGGACAGGAGTGAAAAGACCGGGCGCCTGCGGCACGGAAATCAGTGGGTCAGTCATCAGTAAATCAGTAATCAATATTGGCTTTTTGGGGTATTCTAATAATTGACAGAGAATCTCAACTACTGACTACTGATTGCTGATCACTGGTTCCTGATCACTGGTTCCTGATCACTGATCACCGTTTTCTGTACCGGGCGACCTATGACAGATTGTCCCGATACTATGACAGGTTCATGAAATTCTTCTTTCCTGTCGGGGAAATCGGGCGTGAGATGATCGTAGAGAAACTAAGCTCCGGTTCAGTGCTTGATGTAGCTTGTGGGACGGGTACTCTACTAGAAATGGCAAAAAAGAAGGGGCTGGAATGTTATGGTATAGATCTTTCCGAAGGGATGCTTGCTCAAGCAAAAAGGAAAATACCAGATCTTGAAGTCAGGCAAGCCAGTTATTATGAGATCCCCTATCCCGAGGAGAGTTTTGATTATGTGGTTGCCACAAATGCACTCAGCGGTGATTTTATTGATGCAAGAAAAGTGTTGTCGGAGATGATTAGAGTATGCCGAAGTGGTGGGTGGATTTATATTGCTGAGTGGCCGAAAGCGCCAGAAAATACCCTCGAAGAACGATTAGTGGTTTGGTTTGCGAGTCTGAATGATGATGCGCCAAAGGACTATTTAGAGATTTTTCGAAAATTAGGATATGAACCAGAAGTTGATGTACTCGGCAAAAGATATCATATTTATGGAATTAGGAAGTAAGATTAAAAAGAAACAGCCACCTGACCCTGCCCAGAGCTGAACTAACTTCGTTCGGATGAACCGCGGCGCGAAATGCGGAAATTGGTAAATAATCACAGGGATTTTGAGCCTGTTCTGTTCAGCGGCTCACGCAAACGTCAGGCATCGCATTAATATCAGTTATAAATGGCAAACCAGGAGAACAGGCAGCTAATTCAAGAGTATTGGGAATCCTTTGTCGTTTCGCTTTCCGGGGACAGGGAGGACATTCCTCACGCAGGCTAGTCGTCAAAGGCATCAAGACCGCCACTGCGTCTCTCGCCTGGTCCTACGAACCGGAGGCTGAGCCCTATCCCGAGGTTGGAGACTACAGTGTGGTGCTGGATGGTGAGGGCCGCCCCCTGTGCATCATCCGAACCACTGAGGTGGATCTGGTCCCTTTCAATGAAGTAGACGCGGATCATGCCTATCGGGAGGGCGAGGGAGATCGCTCGCTCGCATTTTGGCGCGAGGTGCACTGGAGGTTCTTTGCTGCGGAGTGTGAAACCCTGGGCAAAGAGCCGGACGAGGAAATGCCCGTGGTATGTGAGAAGTTCGAGCTTGTCTTTCGATGATCAACGGAGCGCTGCCTGACATTCGCTGGACAGGAGTTAAGAGACCGTGCGCCTGAGGCATTTCAGGAATGTAAGCTGTAAGCCGTAAGCTGTAAACTGAATAGTTTTTTGAGGATTACGATATCTGTCGAAGAATAAAGTCGGCTTACTGCTTACCGTTTACCGTACCGGGCGCCTCTGGCCCC
>JARROG010000023.1:0-11748 GCA_037384185.1 Anaerolineales bacterium
TACAGATGGGCACCGAATTTCGTCCAGGACAGGATGAACCAGCCAATTAGGAGGATCGCTGCCAACAGGATAATTGAATAGGGAACCGGGCCTAAACTGTTATAGCCCAAAGCTTGAAAACTTTTAGGCACAGACCCTAAAGAACCTGACGAAAATGTTCCATTCAGAATCCCTTTTATGATCAAACCGGTACCCAGCGTGGCAATGAACGCATTCACATTGAGTTTTGTGATGACCAGACCATTGATCAAACCTACAAATGCACCAATCAGCAAAACAATAGCAATAGTCATGGGTACCCGGGCCGGATCTCCTTGAACAATGAGAGATGTCAATACAGCTGTTAGGCTTATTAGATAGGCCACTGAAAGATCGATAGAGGCACCAATCATCACGAATGTTTGTCCGACTGCCACAATCCCCAGTGAAACAGAACGAATGATTATATTTCGCAGAATGCTTGGATTCGAAAGGATATTACCATTGGCAAAAAATTGGTCAAGCAGTAACCCTACAACAGTCACAATAACCAGGAAATAATATACCTGGGGAATTTTCTTTAAAATGTTATTCTTTGTTCGGTTTGCACTCATTTCAGTTATTGTTCCTGTACTCATTTCTTGCCTCCAACGTTGGCAACAGGTTTGGTCTTTCCATTCCCGTTCTGTTGACCTGTAGCTACCAGCATGATGTCTGCCTCAGTTGATCTGGCTGGGAGTTCCCCGCCAATTGTGCCTTCATGCATAACCAGAATGCGGTCGCTCATACCAATAATCTCTGGCAATTCGGATGAGACCATGATCACTGCCACACCTGATTTAGTTAGTCCGCGGATAATATCGTGAATGCGTGCTTTGGCATCCACATCAATCCCCCTGGTTGGTTCATCGAAGATAAATACCTCAGCACCAGACGCCAGCCATTTTGAGAGCACAACTTTCTGCTGGTTGCCGCCACTTAGGTCCTGCGCTTCTTTCCCGTAAGAATCCACCCGGATATCGACTTGTTTACCCAGTTCAGGTACCATATGACGCGATGCCCTTATCCCGTCAGGGTGAACAAAACTTAACATGTTCTGCAGAGATCTGATTGCCAACAGCATATTATCGCGGATTGGCTGCATCAACATCAGTCCTTCAGATTTTCGGTCTTCTGTTACAAATCCCATTCTCCGCCTGATAGCGGAATAAGGGTTTTTGAGAGCGATGGTTTTACCCTTTAATTCGATCTCACCCTGCTTGAAGGGAACTGCCCCAAAAAGCGCCTCGGCTAATTCAGTCCGTCCGGATCCTTGCAAACCTGCCACCCCCAATACCTCTCCCTTACGAAGTTCCAGGTTGATGTTCGACAAAAAATCATTCTCTCCATTGTTGACCCGCAGTACGATCTCCCCAAAATCATCCTCTGTACCTAAGGGAGGGAAGTAATGATCCAGTGCCCGTCCAACCATCATATAGACGACATCTTCAGTGGTGACCTCCCCGATATCCTTTGTCCCTACGAGCTCGCCATCCTTCAGAATAGTAATTCTGTCGGCAATGCCAAATACTTCAGATAGTCTGTGAGAGATAAAAACGATAGCCAATCCTCTACCTTTTAATGTAGATATCAAATCAAAAAGCAAATTTACTTCTGTATTTGTCAGCGAAGCGGTCGGTTCATCCATGATCAGTACTTTTGCATTTAGAGAGACAGCTTTGGCGATCTCGACCAGCTGCTGTTCGGCAACGGATAGTGTGCTGACCATTGAGGTGGGCGAAATCATGTCCTGAACTCCGAGCTCCTTCAGGACATTTTCAGTTTGTTGGTTCAGCTCGCGAAGGTTGATCACCCCGAATTTGCCGGGCTCCCTTCCCAGATATATATTTTGAGCCACTGTTCGTTCTGGAAGTAAGTTGAATTCCTGATAGATGATCCCTACACCCAAGCTCTGAGCTTCTGCAGGGTGGTTGAAAGTGACTCGCTCGCCATTAAATAATATAGTGCCTTCATCGGGTTTATAAGCGCCAGCCATGATCTTCATCAGAGTAGATTTTCCTGCTCCATTTTCGCCGACCACAGCATGGACTTCACCGGGAAAGAATTTCATACTAACCTGATCTAAAGCCTTGACTCCAGGAAAGACTTTTGAGATATTTCTTACCTCGATCAGAGGGATGGTTTTTTCATTAAGGTCTTTGGTCATAATCACTCTTCTCCATATCCAGATTTCACTAGGCCATACCAGGGAAGGTCTTAATGAATTTCAGACCATCACCAGCAATCGCATCCTGGCTGGGGGCGATCTCCCGCCAAATACACACTGCCCTGGCAATCGACTTCACCTCTGGAGTAAACGATTCTATCACCACATTTCCATCATATCCCGTATCTAACAGCGCCTCAAATACCTCTGACCACCGGACTTGACCCGTCCCCGGTACTCCCCGATCATTCTCGCAAGCATGGAAATGGAAGATCCGGTCACCTGCCTTACGAATTGCCGCAGCTGAGTCCTTCTCTTCCAGATGCATATGAAAGGTATCCAGATGGAATCCCAAATTTGGCGCCCCAACATCATCGATCAGCTTGAGTCCCTGGTCAACGACATTGATCAAATCGGTTTCAAAGCGATTCAGCGGTTCAAAAGCTAATTTGACGTCTCGATCCGCGGCATATGCGCAGATTTCTCTTAAACCAGATACGGCGTAATCCCACTCCTGTTGTTGATCGGCCGGATCATCCAGGTGCGGTTTGCCGACAGCGGAGTACAACGGGCCATTCACCACGTCAGATCCAAGCCGTTGGGCAGCGTTCACCATCCATATCAAATATTCTTTGGCTGCCTCACGCTCTTCAATATCCAGGCTGCTGATATTCCTTCCTGGGCCATAGACGTCGCCGGTTACTACCCCTAAACCGGTCTCCTCCTGGGCTCGCTCGATCTCATCCAGGTCGATCAACGCTGGATCCTCGATCGCAATTTCGATCAGGTCAAATCCAAGATTCTTTACCTTCTGGAAAAGGTCCAGATCGGTTTCTGTCTTGAATGGTGATCGCCAGATAAAGGTATTTGCACCAAATCTCATATTGGCAGCTCCATACTCCAGGCTATCAGGAGAACAAGTTCTATATAAATTTTTATATTATGCCGCTTATCAGCTGAGAAAATTACCAGTAAAAACTACTAAAGTTCTGGACAGCAGCCTGCCCTCCACTGCAGCTGGCAGCTTGGCAAGCAGACTAACAAATATTTCCTGCTTTCCTGCTGTCCAGAAGGTAATCTATCCGCTTAATAAACGCTGGCCGCAATCCGCTTCAAATTAGCAACGCTCTTGGCTACCGCCTCAAATTCCTGTCCCGCATAGTCAGGGTGGAGTGAGTCCGCCTCAACAGCCAGGAAACCCTTGTAATCTGCATCGTAAAGATACTGGGCTATCTTTTGATTATCCACAAGTCCATCACCCACAGGTGTAGACGAGAAGAAATACCACTCTCGAGCATCCACACCGGCGACTGGCTTCAGATCCTTGATATGGGTCGCGAAGACCCTATTTGCCAGTTTTTTAGTACCTTCCACCGGGTCATCCAGAAGGCGCAGGAAGTTTCCTGTGTCCAGGTTCAACCCAAGGTAAGGAGAATCCACCCGCTCCAGGAGCTCAACACATTCATCCGCAGTGTAGTCAATGTGGTTTTCTACGGCGAGTTTGACACCGTTATCCTCAGCAACTTTTACAGCTTCCTTGAACCAATCTACCAGAATGTCGATCTGCGGTCCATGGGGTTCAAAACGGAACATCAAGCTGCTGGCAACCACACGCATCACATCTGCACCGATCAACTTGGCATTGGGGATCTGAGAAATCATGCTGTCGAATTCATCCCTGTTCTTGCCAGCCTCTAATCCATCCGGGTGCCCCCAGGCATAGACGCGGTCAAAACCATAATCGTCCAGTTGCGCTTTTAGGTCTTTGAACCAGGCTTTATCGAAAGACGGAAAGAAGCATGACTCCAGGGAAACCCCGTCGACATCCAGATATTTAGCATAATCCAGGAAATCCTCCATGGTCATCTTTTTATCTGGCGCCGTCTGGTGGGGATAAACCTCACCAAAAAAGCGATGGAAACAATAGCTGTCAATACCTACTTTCATCTTGCTCATGAATTCCTCTCCTTGTACTAAAACTGTTGCTTTCCGCCTGGTTCAATAGGCTATTCAAAGTTATTGGCGTCCAGAATACGTTTCGCCAGATCTCCGGGCTTATTAACCCTCACCAATTCAGTCTCGAACCGGGAGCGATCCCCTCTGTGCAAAGCGTGAAAATATTCCACGGGCTGACCATCAGCCAGGAAGCTGACACTGTTGAGCAGGATCAGCGGCGCTCCAACTTCAATCTCTAACAACTCCGCTTCCATCTGATTGGCCTGTACTGCTTCCAAAGTTCGCTTTCCCCTGGCGATCGGCAGATCATGATTATCTTCCAAATATGCATAGAGAGACTGTTCAGTCAAATCAACTTCCAGCAGCTCTGGACAAAGGTGAAACGGAAGATAAGTGGTTACCAGCACTATCGGCTCATCATTGATATAGCGAACGCGGTCGATCTGGATCACATCCGCATTTGCTTCCAGATCCAGATAGGCTGCTACCCTGGGGCTGGCAGGCACTTTTTCTTGTTTCAAGACAACCGAATGGGGATTGTGTCCTTTGGCTGCCATATCCTGATAAAAACCTGTCAGCTCTTGAAATAACCCTTCATGGATCTTTGGTTTGGCAACAAAGGTTCCCCTCCCTTTCTCCCGATAGATCAAACCCTTGTACTCCATCTCTTGCAGAGCATGGCGGATTACCGTGCGGCTGACCTCAAAGGTTTCACACAAATCAGCCTCTCCGGGCAATTGGTGCCCAGGCTGCAGCTGATTGTTTTCAATGAAATCGGTTAAAGCCTCGATAACCTGTATGTAATAAGGGATGAAAGAGTCACGATCGATTTGTTGGGTGATAAGGGAGGAAGACATATAATGTTATCATCCTGTAATGACATCTTTTCCCTATCATAGAGCCAAGCCCCATCCCTGTCAATATATTAAGGTGCAATATGTGACTTTTGTCATTGCCCTCCGCCGTTTATCAGTTAGCAGAAAAACGGCGGAGTCACTGCATTCATCAATACTTACAATCCACCCGCCGGCCGGTTTCCGAAGATTCCACCATTGCATCAGCCACCACGCAGGCATTGTAGCCATCCTCAAAGGTCGCTCCCGCAGGCGCTACCTCTTTATCACTGATAATACAATCCAGCAGATGGTAGATCTCATGGACAAAAGTATGCTCCCAGCCCAGAACATGTCCGGGAGGCCACCAATTTTCGATCCAGGGATCGCTGCTCTCAGTGACCAGCACGTTTTGAAAGCCGCGTGTCTCAGCGGGTTCCCCCTCTGCCCACTGCACATCAAGTTCGTTTAACCTTTCCAGGTTCCAGGCTATACTTCCTTTCTCGCAGTTGACCTCAAAGACGTGGTAGTTTTTCCGGCCGCTGGCCAAACGTGTTCCCTCTAATGTGCCCAATGCGCCATTTTCAAATTCGACCACAGAAGCAAAGGCATCGTCCACATCCACCTTTCCGGTTCCGCCCCCGTCCATTAAGGTTCGCTCGGGAATAAAGGTTTTCAACGTTGACTGGACACTGGAGATCCGGGATCCCAGCAGAAAATGACCGATATCGATGATGTGTGAGAAATCCCCTAACGCGCCCGTTCCTGAGATTTCCTTGTTGTGGCGCCAGAGCAGCGGCGTATTGAAATGTGGCAAAATCCAATCCTGCAAATACATCGCCCGAAAATGGTAGATCTCGCCCAGGGCGCCAGATTGGATCAAGTCCCTGGCCTTGCGCACCGCTGGGACGAAGCGATAGTTGAAAGCCACCATGTGCTTGACTTGATTCTTTTCAGCAGCCTCCCACATTCGCTTTGCTTCTTCCGTTGTCCGGGCCAGCGGTTTTTCACAGAGCACGTGCATTCCGGCCTCAGCTGCCATCACGCAGGGCTCTTCATGCACATTATTCGGACCCACATTATCAAATAATTGAATGCGCTCATCCTGGAGCATTTCTTCCCAGGCCGTATAGTAGCCTTGGTACCCGAAACGGGCAGCCATCTCAGCCACACTATCTTGATCTCTACCGCAGACTGCTACCAGGTCCGCAATCGCCGGTGGTGGATACATCATGTAGTTCAGTTTTTTATAGGCGTTGCTGTGGGCCCGCCCCATAAAAGCGTACCCCAACATCCCAACGCCAATCTGAGGCAGATCCTTTTCTTTGACTTCAGTAAATCCCATCTTATTCTCCTCCCCGAGCGTGTTTGGTCGACAAAATGATCTCAAGCACCTCCTGCAGATCATCCAGACCATCCAGGATATGGTCTGGACCTGAAGATTCAAGTAAAGCGCGGTGATCAGTGCCTGTGGTTACTGCGACACTCAGCGCGCCATTTTCCCGGGCGCTGATCACATCTCTGGTGGTATCTCCAACCACAACTGTCTTGTCACCGGAAAAATCCTCCCCGCTCCGCTCCTGAGCTCGCATTTGCGCGAGCGGGATCAGCTGGGAACGGACTTCAGTCTCCTCTCCATACGCACCAACCCTGAACCATTCTGCTGAAAAACCAGCCGAGGAGAGTTTGATTGAAGCATTTTCACGATGGTTCCCGGTCACCACCCCCAGCATGACATCTGCTTCTTGATTCAGAGCCTGCACCAGTTTAACTGCTCCCGGCAGCGGTTGGATCCGAGAAGCTGTACCTTCAACGGACTTCTGGAATTCATCCAGAAAAATCCGGTAGAGCTCAGTCTTACTGGCCAGGAACTCCTCGCGGCTGAAACCGGCATCCAGCAGTGTGTCCAGGAAAATCGCTTCCTGAGTTCTCCCTCCCGGGTAATAAACATCCAGATTCCCGGAATTGCCAAACACAGCCTCCAGGGCAATGCGAGTGGCTCGGCGGCCCATTCCACCAGCTGTCAGCAAAGTCCCATCCAGATCAAACAGCACCAATTTCATCAGGCCCAAAACATCTCGCCGGCTTCTTCAAATATCACAGCCTCCTTCAGAATACTGACAGCTTTTGCCAATCCTTCATCAGGGGACATCAAGGCATCTTCATGCTCGATCGAGATCACGTAATCATAACCAACCAAACGCAAGGCGCTGATGATATCCTTCCATTCTTTGACACCGTGTCCGTAACCAATTGAGCGGAAGGTCCAGGAGCGTTTTGGGATATCTCCATAGTGCTTGTAATCGTTGCAGCCGTTCACTTTGGTGTTATACGGATCAACATAAACATCCTTGCCGTGGACATGGAAGATCGCTTCACCCCGCTCTCGGATTGCCGCAACAGGATCTACCCCGGTCCACCACAGGTGGCTGGGGTCAAAATTACATCCCAGACGAGGACCAACCGCATCCCTCAATCGGAGCAGCGTGTACACGTTGTAGACCAGGATGCCAGGATGCATTTCAAACCCAAAGGTCAGATCATGGTCCTCGAGAAGAGGGTGAATGGTTTTCCAATAGGGAATGGTCACTTCATTCCACTGGTAATCAAGGATCTCCAGAAAATGCGGAGGCCAAGCACAGGTCACCCAATTGGGCATGGTATCCTTGACTGCGCCACCTGGCAGCCCGGAGAACCCATTGATCGTCGGCACGCCCAGAAGCGAGGCCAGCTGGATCGCTTTCTTGATCGTCTGATCGGCCTCAGCAGCAATTTCCGGGTCCGGGTGAACCGGGTTATTATGGACGCTTAAAGCGCTGAGGGTCAATCCCCGTTCCGTAATTTTCCCTAACCATTCCTCCCGTTTTGTTTCGCTGTCCAGCAGTTCATCCACCGGGCAGTGCGGTTGTCCAGGATAGCCACCCGCGCCGATTTCTACAGAGGTGATCCCAAAACTGACTGCTTTATCGAGAGCTTCTTCTAAAGACAGGTTTCCCCATAAGGCAGTAAACACACCGATTTGCATCTTAGTCTCCTTTACTGAGTACCATCCAGCTCAATACTAACTCCATAAGGCGTCCTGTTCCCGCCGTAATCTGACCACCGCGCTAGTCTCGTCCAGCTCCACATCGCCCCAGGTGATGATCTCACCCTTTTCCACAGGTTTGATGATCTTTGCTCCGGGGGTTAACCCGGCAGGAAGGGCTTGCAGCCGGCGAGCTTCTTCCACCAGATCCATTACACCGTAATTGGTATAACCTCCAAAACGTTCCAATGTCTCCCCTGGCTTCAAATCCTTCTTGGCTACTGACATCACATCAGCAATGGGCTTTTCCAGTGGGGCCAGCCAGACTGTCCGGTCTACAACGGCTCTGGCAATCGAAATTGATGCTTCCAGAAACCACAGGTGATAATGTCGGAAAAAAGTAATATATTTTCCCGAGCCTACTTTAAGATAATTCAGATCGTCCTGAATCCGCGGGTCATTGATTCGGACTGTGATAAACACCCCGCCTGACATCGACGGGCCTTGGACAAAATCGATGTTCCCGGGAAAGCGGCTTATGCCTCCATCCTCCTCCATTGCAAAAACATCTGATACATTTTCGAAGGAAGCTTCAGGACCGATCATTCCCCGCTGCATCGGACGGCAGCCAGTTGCATTTGCGGCGCAAGTCATTTCAAACATGGTTTTTGTACCGTCGACATAAGAAGCCACCTGAACGGGATCTTTTCCCTGTTTTGCAGCGGACTCAGCCACCAGATCTGGGGTAGCTGCCGTATTGAGAGGGTTGTTCTTCCCTTTCCCAATGGTGATCACTTCATATCCAAGACTGCTGACGTAATCAAATAACTCCATCAGGCAGCCAGGCTCATCGCCCGATGATACAGAATATAAAACGCCTGCTTCACCTGCTTTCTTCTTAAGGATATGGCCAACTGTGACATCAGCTTCGATATTGACCAAAACAATATCTTTTCCATGCTCGATACAAGCTTCCGCGACCTCCGCGCCAATAGCTGGAGACCAGGTGGAATCAGTGACTATATCCAGGGCTTCAATTTGCGCCAGCAAACGCGGATCTGATGTAATAACTCGTTTTCCAGCCCTGATGTTATCCTCAATTTCCCCTTTATTGTCTGTAACAGCGATCGATTCCTGAGGCACACCAGCGGCAGTCAGCGCTTCAATTCCTTCTGCCACGTTTTGATTCGCCACAGCGCTGATCTCCATTCCCGGCACATGGGAAAAAGCCGCCACCAGGCCGCTTCCCATCCACTCAATTGCGCTGGCGCCCACCCGGATTGGTTTCCCTTCCTGCTCTCGGCGGTTCAATTCATTGGATAACATATCAACTGCCTGACTTGGCTTTGACCACTTCTTCACCCTTCGCAGCAATATCCTCTGCTGTCAAATGGTATTTCTTTAGCAGATCCCATGGATCTCCGGACTCTACATACGTGTCAGCCAACCCCACAAATCGCATGGGAACCGGATAAGATTCTGCGATCACTCTGGCCACATTACTGCCCATACCTCCCTGCAGCAAATGTTCTTCAGCGCAAACCACAGCTCCGGTATCTTTCGCGGCCGCAATGATTTCTTCCCGGTCTAAAGGCCGGATGGTATGCAAATCCAATACGCGGGCTTCGATGCCTTTTTTAGCTAACATTGCCGCCGCGTCCAAACCCGCTGACACCATCATCCCGCAGCCGATGATCGTCAGATCACCGCCTTCCCGAACCCGATTTGCTTTTCCAACTTCAAACGGTGTATCTTCTTCCGGGTAGATATAAGGCATGGGCACTCTGCTGGAACGGATAAAAACAGGCCCCTTGATATTGGGAGCTGCCTTGACCGCCGCATGCATGCTGGCAGGATCCCCCGGGACAATGATCGTAAAAGTGGGCAATCCACCCATCAATGCCAGGTCTTCAATACCCATTTGGGTAGGTCCATCCTTGCCCAGCGTAATCCCGCCATGGCTGCCCACAATCGTAGCGTCAATGTCAGACATGGCTACAGCCAATCGGATTTGATCGTAAGCATTGCAGAGCAGGAAAGATGAGAAACTGACAATAAAGGGGTAGAAACCTGCCCCTGCCAGACCTGCCCCTATTCCGACAAGATTGCTCTCTGCTATACCGATGTTGAAGAACCGTTCTGGAAACTCCTGGCGCACGTATTCTGCCTTGGTCGAATTTCCCAGATCGCCATCCAGGACTACAACCTGGGGGTTCTCCCGTGCCAGGTCCAACAGCGCATCACCGAAGACATTCCGGAGAGGTTGGTCACATTCTCGAAGTCCTGCTAATTTACCCAGCTGCATTGATCTCCTCCCTTGCCAAATCTGCCTGTTCCGGTTTCAAAGCCCTGCCATGAAAAGTAAAATCTTCTTCCACAAATGATACGCCCTTCCCCTTGATCGTGTGGGCTATGATCATTTGGGGTTTTCCAGTTGCCTCCAGCTGCTTAGCCAATTGGAGCTTATCCTGAACTTCCTGCAAATCGTGGCCGTTCACTTCATGGACAGTCCAGCCAAATGAATGCCACTTATCCACTAAGGGCTCCAGGGCAATTTCCCTGCTGATAGGCCCGGTTTCTTGATACTTGTTGTAATCTAAGATTGCCACCAGGTTTCCAGCTTTAAAATGGGCTTCTTATCAGCCAGCCTTCCTCCCAGGACATGACCGATGCCCAGGGAAAGACCCTGCCCCAAAGATCCGGTTGTCGCTTCCACTCCAGGCATCAAACCCTGGATGGGGTGGCCCTGGACCGGGCTCCCAACTTCACGCAGCCGGCTCAACTCCTTCCGGTCAAAATAACCAGCATGAGCCAGGGCAGCGTATAACAAAGGAGCCGCATGTCCTTTACTCATGATGAATCTATCTCTCTCGTCCCACCAGGGATCCTCAGATCTGTAGCGCAGGACACCACCAAAATACAAGGCTGTGACCAATTCCACTGCAGACCACGAGCTGGAAGGATGCCCTGATCCAGCCCTCGTAGTCATCTCAAGGATCTCCAGCCGGAGCTCTTTGGCTTTCTCGGTCAGTTCCGCGTTCGATAATTTAATCATTATTCTTCCTTATTTCCTATCTAAGAACATTTCGACTTCAAGTTTCGTGGGCAAGGCCGGGATGACACCTCTTTTCAAAGAGGTCAGCGCACCGGCAGCGTTGGCGAAATGCAAATTGCTGGTCATTTTTTCTACCGTTAGATTTTCCCGCCAATCAGACGGCTCAACCAACTTTGATAACAAACCTGCAACAAAAGAATCGCCGCATCCCACTGCATCAACCGTCTCCACTTTATACGCCGGGACAAGCGCACCCCCTTCTTCAATTTGAAAATAGCATCCCTGGGATCCCAGGGTGATCACAACAATAGCCGGTCCCGATCTCAGCAATTCTCGAGCTGTTTCTTCCAGCCAGGCAGGGTCCACTCGATCTATCTTTTCCAGTCCGGTGAGCAAGGCTGCCTCTCCCTCATTGATCTTGAGCAGATCCACTTCAGAGATCATCAATCTAGCCTGTTCCAGGGCATCAGCGCGCGATCTCCAGAGGGATGGGCGGTAATTTACATCATAGGAAATCAGCGCCCCTGCACCTTTGGCGGTCCTTGTTGCTTCGAATGTTGCAGAACGGGCGGGTTCATCTGTCAGGCTGACTGAACAGAGATGCAAAGCTCGGGTGGATTGCAGTAAATCCAGATCCAGGTCTTCTACAGTTAATAATTGGTCAGCTCCCGGATTCCGGTAAAAGACGAATTCC
>JARROG010000024.1:0-14172 GCA_037384185.1 Anaerolineales bacterium
GTAGATCACCACTGGCACAGTGGGATATTCCGGACGGGTGATCAGCGAGCTGGCTCCGAATTCACCAATGGAGATCGTGAAGGCAAAGGTAGCGGCTACCAGCAGTGCCCGACCAATCAAGGGCAGGTCAATCTCACGCGCGACCTGCCTGGGGGAAGCCCCCAGCACAGCCGCGGCCTGACGTATGCGGGGTTGAATGCTGGCCAGCGCTGGAGTGAGGCTGCGAACCACAAAGGGGAATGCCACCAGGGTATGCGCCAGGGGCACCAGCAGGGGAGAGGTCCGCAGATTGAGGGGAGGCTGATCCAGCGCGACCAGGAATCCCAGTCCGAGAGTGACCGCAGATGTACCGAGAGGCAGCATCAGAACCGGGTCTAGAATTTTGTCGAGGAAGGTCAGGTTCTTTTTCGCCAGTGACCAGGCTGCCGGCAGTCCCAGGAAAAGCGCCAGCAGCACGGTAATAGTCCCATAGCCCAGCGAAACTCCCAGGGCTGCTCCCGGCGGTAAGTAAAAGAGCGACTCCCGGGGCCGGCTGGCCAGGCTGCGGTAGTAGGCCAGGGTCAGGGGAGCTCCCGGCTCAGATCCGGTCAGCGATTTGCCAGCCAGGGCTGCCAGCGGGCTGATCAGGAACAGGAGCAGGGCTGAAATCAGCAGCCCGGCCAGCAGCCGGCTGCGCCTGCTGACCAGCGGACGCTGGGTCCGGCCCCGGGATGAGAGCTGGACTGGCTGCTGGATGCGGGAAGTGAGCCGGGTGTAGACCACGGTGAGGATAAGGGTGAGCCCCACTTGCAGCAGGGAGAGCGTAGCAGCGGCGGGCAGATTGAAAAGGCTGATGGTTTGATAATAGATCTCGACTTCCATCGTGGCGAAAGTGGGACCGCCCAGCACGAGCACCACCCCAAATGAGGTGAAATCGAATATAAAGACCAGCAGAGCTGCTGCTGCAATAGCCGGCAGAAGCAGCGGTAGGGTGATCTCCAGCATCGCTGCCCAGCGGTTGGCTCCCAGAACCCTCGCGGCGCTTTCCAGGCGGGGGTCGAGCCGGCTCCAGTAATCCCCAACCACCCGCAGCACGATGGTGGTGTTGTAGAAAACATGGGCTGTGAGAATAGCCCCCAATGTATTGACGAATGAGATCGGCGGAGAATCCAAACCCAGCAGGTTTTCCAGTGTGCTGTTAATCCAACCGGTGGGTCCTAGCAGCGCGTAAAAACCGGCGGCTACCACCAGGGTGGGCATCACGAATGGCACACCAGTCAGAGCTCGCAGGATTTTTTTCCCTCGGAAGTTGAAGCGCCCGAAGAGATAGGCCCCAGGTAGTCCGACCAGCAGGGTCAGCAAGGTTGAAATTGCGGCCTGCTTGAAAGTGAAGCCGATCACCCTGCGCACGGCCGGGTTCCTCAGCGAGTCCAGAAGCCCCGACCAGAAACCGTTCTCTGCCCGTGCAAAGCTCAGCTGGGTGATTTTCCCAAGCGGAAAGAAATAAAAGATACCCAGGAAAGTGACCGGGATCAACCACAGCAGCAGGCTCGGGGATTGAGATAAGAACGGTCTGGACCTGGATTTCTTGCGCATAGGCAATTTTGTGAATGGTGGTTGATTGAAGTAAAACTAGCAGCCCGAACCCTCAAAGCTGAAGTTACCCAGAGTTGCTACCTGAGAACTGCCTCTGTCCAATCGCTGATCCAGCGTTCCCGACCTTCCGCGATCATGGCTGGAGTTACATCCGCAGTGACCTCCGGTACATCCAGATATCTTTGAAAGGTTTCGTCCAATTTTGCCTGGCGATTGACCGGGAAAACGTACATGTTGAGAGGGATGTCCTCCTGGAATGCGGGTGAAAGCATATAATCAACCCAGGCTTCTGCCAGCTGGCGGTGTTCTGTTCCCTTGAGGATGCCCACAAATTCGATCTGTCGGAAGCAGGATTCCGGGGTTGTCACCGCGGCTGTAGGGGCCTCATCCAGCGGTTCTTCGGAAAAGAGCACTTCAAAAGGTGGACTTGAACTGTAGGATACGACGATCGGATCCGGACCGCCAGCTTGACTGAAGGCACTGTAATAAGCGGTTTCCCAGTCGTTGACAATATTTACTTCATTGTTGACCAAAGCCCGCCAGTAATCCAGGTAGCCGTCTTCACCATAGAAACCTACCGTTGTCAATAAAAATGCCAGACCGGGAGAGGATGTCGCTGGATTCTCGACTGTCAATAAGCCGCTGTACGCTGGTTGAATGAGATCGTCCAGAGTTTTGGGTGGTTCCAACCCGGCATCTTGGAAATAGGATTTCTGGTAATTGAGGCAGACATCCCCGAAGTCCACCGGCAGGGCTTGATAGCTTGGATCCAGCTGGAAGGATGGATCGATGTCGACTAAGACGGGCGATTGATAGGCTTCAAAGATCCCCTCATCGAGAGCGCGGCTTAAGAATGTGTTGTCTACCCCATAAAATACATCTGCCAGCGGGTTGTCTTTGGAGAGAGCTGCTTTGTTGACTGCAGTCCCTGTATCCCCAACTTCCAGAAACTGGACCTGGACGTTATGCTGATTTTCAAACTCCTGAACGATTTGGTCAGAGACTGCAAAGGAATCGTGGGTCATAACAGTCAAAGTCTCTGGGCCCGACGGTTTGGATCTGCAGGCGGAGACCAAAATTAACAGGATGCTAATTACAAATAAGTATTTCAACTTCATTGTGTTCTATCCTCTTTCGGTGGTTGTTTGCGGGTGTGGACCACTGCCAGCAGACCAGCATTCAGCTGGATCCCGGCCTTATTCTCAATCAGCAGATTGCTGATTCCCCTGGTTGTTCCGTAGGCCAGGATTTCATTTTCCAGGGGAAATTTTAGACCTGATGTGGTCACCAGGGCGCCGTCTGTCTGGAGGGGGATGAGGGAGACAATATCCCCTGGAGTTCCGTCCAGGAATAAAGTCGTTTCCGGCTTGAGCAGGTGGACTTCCTCCCTGCCGCAGATCAAGGTTGTAGGGATCTGGAGATCAGGATGTGCCAGTAAGGTCAGATTACCGAAGGTCATATCCAATCGACCTCCTGCAGCTCCATAGACCAGGATCTCATCTACTCCTCTTCTCTGACTGAGCATCAGGGCCAGCTCAAGGTCAGTTTGATCCTTATCCTCAGGATAGCGAATGATCTCAACGCCGGCTGCTTTCCAGCTTTGGGTCAGGGCGGGATCGGTAGAATCCAGGTCACCGATCAGCACATCGGGAGTGATCCCAAGGTCCAGGCAGTGCTGGCTGCCGCCATCAGCAGCAATCACCAGATCCCCTGGTTGAACAGCGGGTTTCTGAATAGGATCCTGATAAATACCGTTAGCAAAAACAATTGCGCGCATGTCGATTAACAGAAAACCTCCTCTTTTTCGGAGGAGGGTCTTTTCGTTTCTGGCATCCCTCCGCCGGTATGATCCGGATCAGGTTCGCGGGTCAAGGACTTTCAGCCCTCCTCTCAGCCGTCAAGCGGCTCCCCGTGCTGCATGATGTGTCAGCCACAGTATAGGTTCTGCAAGATAACTTGTCAAGGAAGGTGTCAGCAACTCGGTGGTAATGGTTACCAGAGCTGTTTACCCGGCCAGGGTTCAACTTTCTTGGAACTGGACTTACCGTCCAAGTTACATGCTCTTCGTTTTTCCCAGCTTCTCATGCAGCAGGTGCTGGTTCTCCCGAGAAAAATTTTTTTGCACCTGGCGGACGACACGCAGAACTCGGGGTTGGGGCTTACCGGACAGCTGCTGTTCAAGAAAAAATGCAGTTTCCTGTTCATAACGTTCTATCAGGAGCCTGAGCAGCGCGGTGATCTCCTTGACCAGACCACTTTCCTCACTGGAGAGGATTTGGTCCAGCGTTTTATAGAGGGGAGGAAGATTCAGGAAATCCGGATCTGCGGCGAAAAGCCCCAGACCAAAGAGAGCAGCTTGCTGGTCCGCTTTAGTACCGCTCTCGACCAGTTCTTGAATGAATTTCAGGCAGGCTTGTGGATTTTCGGTAGCAAGATTTCCCATACCCTGGGTCATCACCAGACGGCGGATATCCTCCGCAGTGCAGTCATCCAGCCAGCGTTTTATCCGCTTGAGGATCTTGTCAGCATTCTCTGCGGGTAGGCTGCCAAGGACGAATACTGCCAGTTGGCGGAACTCTACCCATGGTTCGTCCCAAAGTGCCTCCGCCAGTATGATCCCCGCTGCTTGGCCCTGTTCCTGCTGTTCGTTCAATTCGATCTCAAGAGCCCGCAGGACTGGTGCAGGAGTTTGGTAGGTTTGCAGGCTCAAGGGTGTTTTTGCCAGGCTGGTTTGTCGAATCCGGCTGCTGTAAAAGGACAGCAGCTCATGCACCCTGGAGATCAGCTGGTCCGGTTCCTTTACCAGCACGGCGATCTCAGCCGCCTGGGCTTTCAGCCGGGCTGGATTGATCGCTGTCATTTCAAGGTCTGTCTCAGCTGGGCTACCACACTCTCAACGGTAGGTTCTATAAGGACTCGTTTTTGGTCAGCGTCCTTGATGTAAGCACCCAGTTCACGCTGGAAGGTATCAATGGTCTTTTCCCAGCCTTCTCCCAGCAGAATGAGGGGACGCTGGTCATCCGGTTGAATCTGAAGCTGGGCCCAGGTGAGGGCAATTTCCGCCAGTGTCCCTATCCCGCCCGGGAGGGCAACAGCGCCGTCGCATTCGTCTATTAACACAAAAAGGCGTTCCCGAAGGGTTGGTCGGCGTTTTTGTTCCTTCACCCAACGATTGGGGGCAACCGGGCGCCAGGATTCGATCTCGTCGCAGGTGACACCAATGACGTGTCCCCCAGCTTCGGAAGCTCCTTTGGAAACTGCTTCCATCGTACCGATATATCCACCAGTCTGCACCGCATAGCCTTCACTGGCCAGCCGCTTTCCCAGCTGGTAGGCTTCCAGATAAGCGAATGACTCAGGTGTGGGAGCTGATCCGCCAAACACTGTGATGATTTTCATGCCTGTATTATACGCCAATCACGGTCGGCTTGATTCACCACTATCAGCCCATTCTCCTCCAACAAGGCAGCTAGTTAGATAAACTGGCAGTTGATATTGATGGCTGCTACCGGGCCTAACGCTTCGGCCCATAATCCTCCGGCCTTAGGGTACAATATCTTTGACCTAATTTGATCAGTGGGGAAAGCTCTATGGATATCATTCTCACCCACGAACGGACAGATTTCGACGGCCTGGCTTCCCTGTTAGGCGCCTATTTACTGGACCAAAATCTGGTCCCTGTTTTACCACGTCAGATGAACCGCAATGTGGAGGCTTTTCTGACTCTGTATGGAGTTGAGCTGCCCTTTCTCGACCCCAGGGATCTGTCCGGGGAGGCGATCGAATCTGTTTTTCTGGTTGACACACAGGCAATGACCAGCATCAAAGGCATGGTCAAGGACCTCGAGGTTCAGGTGATTGACCATCATCCCAGGCGGGATGATTTGCCGGAGGATTGGGATGTAATGATCCGGGATACCGGGGCAACTGCCACGATATTCGTTCAGGCCATCCAGGAACGGGATATCCCCCTGACGCCTATTCAGGCTACGCTGCTGCTGTTAGGAATATACGAGGATACCGGTTCCCTCACTTATACCAGGACCACAGCGGAGGATATCTATGCGGCCGGTATCCTGGTTGAAAGGGGAGCCAGCCTTGAAATTGTATCTGATTACATCAATCATCCCCTCTCCCAGGCACAGCAAACGATTTATGAAGATCTGCGGGCCAATGCAGAAAGCCTGATTATCCATGGACACAGCATCATTCTCTCCCAGGCAGATGCCAGCGATCTGGATGAGGAGCTTTCCAGTCTGGCTCATAAACTGCGGGATCTGCTGGATCCGGATGCCTTGTTCCTGCTGTTGACCACAACCGGTGGGGTGCAAATTGTGGCTCGTTCGACCAATGACGCCATCAATGTCAGCGACGTACTTTCTGAGTTTGAGAGTGGAGGAGGCCATCCCCGGGCGGCTGCCGCCATGATCAAGGACGGCAGTCTGGGGGATGCGTATCAAAGGCTTACCAGTCTGCTACCCCAATTCGTCAAACCCGCGATCCGGGCCAAGGATATTATGTCCAAAAACCCCCAAACGCTGACTCCGGACACACCTATCAAGAAAGTAGCCGAGATGATGATGCATTATGGCTACGAAGGATACCCGGTTGTGGACCAGAATCAGGTTTTAGGTTTGGTCACCCGCCGGGCAGTAGATCGGGCGCTGGCTCATGAGTTGGATGTGACAGCGGCCAGTATCATGGAGGCTGGCGATGTGCGAGTCTTCCCTTCTGACTCGATTGAGCAGATCCAGGATGTGATGATGGAATCGGGCTGGGGCCAGATTCCCGTTGTCAGTTCTCGTTCGAAGAAAGTAGTTGGGATTATCACCCGGACTGACTTGATCAAAATCCTTGCGCCGCATCGGCCTGCGCCAGGTCGCCGTAATCTGTCTGACCGTCTGGAGAGTACTCTGTCTGCGGGCAGAATCGCTTTACTGCAGAAGATCGCTGCTGTAGCTGCCGAGCGGAGGAGTCCGCTGTACATTGTTGGCGGTTTCGTGCGTGATCTCCTGCTGGATATTCCCAGTCTGGATTTTGACCTGGTGGTGGAAGGAGATGCCATTGACCTGGCTGAGGCGGTAGTTGAACAATTCGGCGGTAGGATTATCAGCCACAGCCGTTTTGGGACGGCAAAGTGGGTCATTGATAAAGAGGAATTGATCATCTTGGGCAACACCAAGAAAGTTAAAGAATCCCTGCCTGATTCTCTGGATTTTATCAGCGCCCGGCGAGAATTCTATACCCATCCCTCCGCGCTGCCAACAGTTGCCCGGGGAAGTATCAAGCTTGATTTACACCGCAGAGATTTCACCATCAACACGTTGGCGCTGCGCCTTGACGGCCAGCATTACGGTGAGCTCTATGATTATTGGGGGGGATTGTCCGATTTGAAAAGCCAGGTGGTGAAGGTGCTCCATTCCCTGTCATTCGTCGATGACCCGACTCGGATCCTGCGGGCAGTCCGCTATGAACAGCGCTACGGTTTCAGACTGGATGACCGCACCCGGGAGCTGATGCTGGAAGCCAAGGAGCTGCTCAAGCGAGTCTCCGGGGACCGCATCCGCCATGAGTTTGACCGCATTCAGGAGGAGGATCAGGCCGCCGCCATGATGGAACGGCTCAATCAGTTGACTATCATGAAGGCCATCCACCCTGATCTGGTCTGGGATGAGGACTTGAAAGTACTCATCAAAGCACTGCCCGGGAAGAAACCCCCGGTAGAATGGGATGTGGAGGATGAAGTTGGCAGCCTTTCTCTTGAGAAAGCCCTTTTCTATATCCTGTGGCTGATGCGCTCTCCTGAAAAAAGCACAGTGACCAATCGCCTGCGGTTGGTGCGGCCCCTGGCAGATGTCATTCACCAGGCATCCCAGCTTTGTCCTGACCTGAGTAAACTAAAAGGAATGCCAGCCAGTCAGGCAACTGCTGTGCTGGACCGCGTTTCTAACCTGGCGATCTATGCAGTCTACCTGCATGCCCCGGACCCATCCCTGAAGGGTGTGCTGTCACGCTACCTATCCTCCTGGCAGCATATCAAGACGAACATCACTGGGAACGATCTTCAACAAGAGGGTTTAGAGCCCGGCCCCCGCTATTCAGAAATCCTGGACCGGTTGAGGAATGCCTGGCTGGATGGCGAGTTGAAGAGCAAGGCAGATGAGCGCAGGCTCCTTCAACAGCTGCTGGAAGAAGGTAAAGATACCAAAAAGACAGAGGATCAATCTTCCCTCAATAGTTGAGGGGTGGCTGTCCGTGGGGGATGGGCAGGATGCCTTGCCAGCCCCTCCCAAACATGATAAAATGTGCCTCCAGAGGGGGGAAGCAATATTGGCGGCAACGGAAAGTGGGAAAGCCCCACTTTTTTTAATGCCTTTTCAGCCTGAGCCACCCCTCCCGGACATTGTAGTTGGAGATAATGAAATGAAAACTGAATTTGCACTGGCTTTTAAACAGGTCATTACCGAAAAGAACCTCCCGGAAGAGATCATCGTCGAAGCACTTCGAGATGCCATGGTTTCTGCCTATCGGCGTTCTGTCAATGCATCCAGCGCCCAGAATGTGGATGCGGAAATCGACCTGGAAACTGGGGACGTCAAGATCTTTGTCGAGAAAGAGGTGGTTGAGGATATCCAGGACAACCGCACTGAGGTCTTGATCGAAGAAGCCCGCAAGGTAAACCCCGATACTGAGCTGGGTGATTTGGAAATGGTGGAAAGCACCCCGGAGGATTTTGGTCGGGTTGCAGCTCAGACTGCCCGCCAGGTGATCCAGCAGCGCATTCGTCAGGCAGAACGCCTGGCCCAGTATGAATATTACAGCAGCAAGACTGGTGAGATAGTTACGGGAGTGATCCAGGCTGTCCACCCTCATGAGTTAACCATTGGCTTGAACATCAACGCGGAAGGCAAAATGCCCCGCAATCAACAAATTCCCAGGGAATATTATCGGGTCCATGACCGTATCCGAGCCCTGCTGCTTGATGTCGAGGAAACTACCCGGGAACCGCGCATCATCCTTTCCAGGGCCCACCGTGATTTCCTGCGGAGGCTGCTGGAAAATGAAGTGCCGGAAATCTATCAGGGTTTGGTTGAGATCAGGTCAATTGCCCGTGAAGCCGGCTATCGGTCCAAAGTGGCGGTCTCTGCTCTCAAACCAGGCGTGGATCCGGTTGGTGCCTGTGTGGGCATCCGAGGTGTCCGCATCCAAGCAATTGTCCGCGAGTTGAGCGACGAAAAGATTGATGTCATCGAGTGGAATCCCAATACGGAGCAATTCATAGCCAAGGCATTGAGCCCCGCCCGGGTATTGAGCGTTTTTCTCAATAAAGAAGCGGACGGGATGCCCACAGCCACTGTGGTTGTGCCAGAGGACCAGCTCAGTCTGGCGATCGGCCGTAACGGCCAGAACGCTCGTCTGGCGGCCAAGTTGTCCGGATGGCGGATTGATATCAAGGGTCTTTTTGAGGCTGTTTCAGATACGATGTTCAAGATCAAGAACGATCCCCGCTACGAACACTATCAGGAATTGGAATCACCAGCCTTACCCAGAATTGAGGCTATCTTAGCTAAGAAAGAGGAAGGACGGCCGATTACTCCTGAGGAATACCGGGAATTACACAACTTCAATAACCGGGTAGAAACTGGCTTGATCGAAGAGCGGCGGGAAGTTACCAAGCAGCAGCAGCGGCGCATCCAGGCTGCTAAGGAAGCTGTACCGGATGACGCTTATGATCTGCCAATTATGACCCTCGGTCTGCCGACCAAAGTTGAAAATCTGCTTGAAGAAGCGGGGTTGAGCAATGTTGGCGAACTGGCTTACCGACTGCTGCTGGTTCCCGATACAATCCGGGACATCGATGGCATTGGCCCGACTTACCTGGAGCAGATCGAAAGCGCTCTGGAAGTGATGATTGGTTATGAACCACTTTCCGAGGAATATGATGTTGATGAGGAACTGATACTCCCGGGTACAGGAAGCGCTCAAGCCAAGGAAGAGCCGGTAGAAGAGGACAGCGAAGAGTTAGAAGAGCATGCTGAGGAGGATGTCGACCAAGCCGAAGATCTCAAAGAGAAAGGCTCGGCTGATTCTGAAGCAGAGGGGGATGAGGATCAAGCTGGCGATACTGAGGAAGAACAAACAGATGTCGAGGCAGCAGAATCCAGTGGGGAACAGGACACAGCTGCCCAGGATTCTGAAATGGAACCAGAATCTGGTGACGAAGAAGAGGGTCAGGAAGAGAGTCTGGTAGCAGAAGGTGAAATAGACATTGCATCCCTGGTGCCAAAGGATGCTTACGATTTACCAATCCCCACCCTTGGTTTGCCCACACAGGTGGAAAATCTTCTGGAAGAGGCTGGCTTGAACAATGTCGGTGAACTGGCCTCCCGCCTGCTGCAGACTCCGGAATCTATCCGGGACATTGACGGTGTTGGACCCAAATATTTGGAAGAGATCAAAAGCGCTTTGGAAGCGATGATCGGGGATTTGCCGTTTCCGGAGGAAGAGGGATAAGAGTATTCCAGAGGGATCGAATGGCAAGACGCAAGCACATCCCCCAGAGAATGTGTATCGCCTGTAGGGAGAGCCAGGATAAAAAAACCCTGGTTCGGATCGTCCGGACACCGCAAGGTGTCGTGGTCGACGAGACGGGGAAACTGGCCGGACGGGGAGCTTATTTACACAGCGATCCTGTTTGCTGGGAGAAGGGTGTGAACCGCTACCTGGCCAAAGCGTTGAATATTGATATTAGCTCGGCAGAGAGAGAAGAATTATTGGCTTTTTTGCAAAACCTTTCAGAACAGCCGGGTATGGACCATTGAAGACCGATTGCGGTAAATCGGCAGAGAACCAGGCGCAAAGAGGTAATCCATGAGTGAAAACGAACAAGAGAGGAGATTGACTTTGATACGGCTGCTATTGTGTCTGCAGAGATGGGGATCGAGGCTGTACCAGCCCAGGTCGCGGAGGAGGAAGAGCTCGAAGAGGTAGAGGTCCCGCTGTGGAGGAAGAAGCTGGAAGAAGAGGACCTCAGCCAGCTGGAAAATCGCCCTCCTGTGGTCGCTATTCTTGGACATGTGGATCATGGAAAAACCACCTTGCTGGATGCGATCCGGGATACTTCGGTAGCGGCAGGGGAGGCCGGCGGCATTACCCAGCACATCGGTGCCTATCAAATTGAGCATAAGGGGAAGCGCATCACGTTCCTGGATACGCCCGGACACGCCGCGTTCACCGCGATGAGAGCCAGGGGTGCCCAGGGGGCAGATATCGTTATTCTGGTGGTAGCTGCTGATGATGGTGTGATGCCTCAGACGGAAGAAGCCATCGCGCATACCCGGGCCGCTCAGGTAGCGATGATCGTTGCTCTGAACAAAATCGATAAGGACAATGCTGCACCTGATACTGTCAAGCAGCAGCTGTCTGATATTGGTATCGTCCCGGATGATTGGGATGGTGAAACGATTTTTGTTCCCATTTCAGCAACCGAGCAGACCGGCCTGGATGATCTGATGGAGGCTATTCTGTTGGTGTCCGACGATCTGGATATTCGGGCAAATCCCCAGGGTGATATCTTCGGCACAGTGATCGAAGCTGAACTGACTACAGGCCGGGGTGTGATGGCGACATTGTTAGTCCAGAACGGCACTTTAGAAGCTGGTGATACGGTGCTGGCCGGGCAATCCTACGGCCGCATTAAAGCCATGTTCGACTACACCGGCTCCAAGATTGACCAGGCTGGCCCTTCAATGCCGGTTTCTGTGATGGGGTTGAATGATGTGCCAAAAGCTGGTGAGCTCTTCAGCGTTGTCCCCAGTGAAAAGGTTGCCCGGGAAATCGCTGATCAGCGCCAGCTGGAAGAGGAACGCAAAGGCGCTGAGGCTGATTCCTCAGCCAGTCTGGAACAGCTTTTTGCCCGGGTTCAGGCAGGTGAAGAGGATGAACTGCGATTGATAATCAAGGCGGATGTCCAGGGATCCCTGGAACCGATTGTCTCCTCCGTAGAGAACCTGACCAGTGGGGGAGATCAGGACATTGGCGTCAAGGTGATTCAAGCCAGTACTGGAGCCATCACCAATGACGATGTCATGCTGGCATCAACGACCAAATCCATTATCATCGGTTTTAATGTCAGCCCAGCTAACTCAGTCCAACGCCTTGCAGATACCGAAGGTGTCTCGATCCGCAAATACAAGATCATCTACCATTTGATCGAGGATATTGAAAAGGCGCTAAAGGGCATGTTAGAACCCGTGGAAAAGAAGATTTTGATCGGACGGGCCCAGGTATTGGCGGTGTTCCCTTCTGGAAAATATGACCAGGTGGCAGGATGCCGGGTGGAAAGCGGCGAGATCCGCCGCAATGCGAAAATCCGGGTGCTCCGGGACGGAAAAATAGCTTTCGAAGGCAGCATTGCTTCCTTAAAACGCCACCAGGATGACGTGACAGAAGTCCGGGAGGGATTTGAGTGCGGAGTCGGGTTAAAGGGCTTTGCTGACTTCAAAGAAGGCGATATCCTGGAAAGTTATATTATTGAGATGGTAGCGGCAGCATAGGGTTGTTATGGTATCTGAGTCGAGAACTGATAGGATTGCAGACCGCATTCAACGCGATCTGAGTCTGCTATTTTTACAAGAAATCAGCGATCCACGCCTTGAGGATGTCTACATCACCAGCGTGGAAGTGGACCGAGAATTGGCCTATGCAGATATCTATGTGAGTGCCATGGATGGTTCCGAGCGTAAAGATGAGATTATGAAGGCGCTGAATCGCGCTTCAGGTTTTATACGGTCACAGCTGGTGATGAGCATTTCTCACCTGCGGACCTTCCCCGAGATTCGTTTCCACTGGGACCCAACACCTGAACGGGTAGAGCGCCTGGATCAGATTTTCGCGGAGCTGGAAGAGGAAGAAGGATCGGAAGACCAGGATGGATAAGGAGCAGATCCAAACTTTCGGTAACCTGGTATCCCGGGCTCAGCGGATCCTGGTCATATCACACATCCGTCCCGATGGAGATGCAGTAGGCTCCTTGCTGGGGCTGGGGTTAATGTTCGAGGAAATGGGGAAAGAAGTAAATTTTGTCCTGGAAGACGGTGTACCGATCGTTTTTCACCACCTTGTTGGCTCAGATCGTGTATATCGTAAAGCTGTTGGGGTCTATGATCTGATCATCGTGGTTGACTGTTCGGATATCGACCGCATTGGTGAGGTTCTTGACGAGTACGGGGAACCGGATATCAATATCGACCATCATCCCACCAATACCAGATTTGCAAAAGTCAACCTGGTGCAGGATACTGCGGTCGCCACTGTGGAGATCATCTATGATCTTGCCCTGGAGCTTTCCTACCCCATTACTCTGCCTGTTGCGGAGGCATTATTGACCGGGCTGGTAACGGACAGCCTTGGATTCCGAACCTCTAATTCCTCAGCCAGGACCCTGCGCATTGCAGCTGATTTGATGGAGAGGGGAGCTAATCTGCAGGAGCTCTATCGTAAAGCTCTCCTGGAGAAATCCATCCAGGCTGTTCGCTACTGGGGTCTGGGCTTGTCGCGGATCGAGGAAAAAGACCGTCTGGTATGGACCTCACTTACCCTGGCGGACCGCGCCGAAGCTGATTATTCTGGCCGGGATGACGCTGATCTGGTGAATGTCCTCTCCCGGATCAAAGATACCGACGTGTGCGTGATTTTTGTAGAACAGACCGATGGAACAGTCAAGGTCAGTTGGCGGGCACAACCTGGGTTTGATGTTGCCCGGATTGCAACTCAATTTGGCGGTGGCGGTCACAAACCGGCTGCAGGTGCCGAGATTAAGGGGGATTTGGCTCGGGTGGAAGAGGAAGTTTTGGAAGCTACCCGCAAGTCCCTGGGGATTAGTCATTAAACCACTATCCTCTTCCTAGAATCATTTGGGGAGTTTTAAGCATGAATAAAGATCAATTACAGGATTTTGTCACAGGTGCCCTTGTTGTGGATAAACCAGTAGGGATGACCTCACACGATGTTGTCAAGGTTGTCCGAAATGGTACGGGGATCCGCAGGGCAGGGCATACCGGCACTCTGGATCCTCGCGCATCGGGAGTGTTGGTAGTTTTGATCGGTCCAGCTGTCCGGTTAAGCGAGTTTCTATCCGCTTCAGATAAACGCTACCAGGCGATCGTACGGTTTGGAATGGCAACTGATACCTACGATACGGAAGGCAAACAGGTCGGCGAAACCAAATCTGTGGACCATCTCTCGGAGGAAGACTTTCATAAGCTTCTTTCCGACTATGAAGGTAGAATCGCTCAGGTCCCTCCTGCTCATTCTGCCATCAAAATCAAAGGGGAGAAAGCTTATAACCTGGCCCGGCGGGGTGAAGAAGTAGAGCTGGAACCGCGCATGATCGATGTGTATAATCTGGAGTTATTGGAGTGGGCCCCTCCGGAAGCAGTCATTGATGTTTACGCTTCTTCTGGTACTTATGTGCGCTCCCTTGCCAATGACCTGGGGAATGATCTTGAGGTAGGAGCGCATTTGACCGGTCTGCGGCGAACAAAGAACGGTCAATTCACGCTCCGGGACGCTGTCCGTTTGAAGGACCTCGAAGAA
>JARROG010000025.1:0-10459 GCA_037384185.1 Anaerolineales bacterium
GTGGCCAGGATCGGAGCCAAAAAGCGGTCTGACTCGGGCACGACCAGATAATCGTGGACGTTGGCTTGCAGCGCTGGATGTTCGGCCGCCAGGGCGATGGCCCGGCCGCCGCGGGTCGTCACCTCGTTGATATGGTTGATCATCATCAGCTCATCGCCGGGCGCGGTGACAAAGAGGACGGGATAGCCATCATGCACCGCCGACAGGGGGCCATGTTTGAACTCGCTACTGAACATCCCTTCGCAATGGGCGTAGGTGATCTCCTTGAACTTCAGGGCTCCTTCCAGAGCAACTGGATAGGTTAGCCCATAACCCAGGCTGTAAAGGGAATCCCAGTCCTTGACCTTCTCTACAATGGGATCGATCTGCTCTTCGGCTGCTTCCAAGGTTTGATCGATCATTTCCGGAATTTTCTTCAGGATCTCTGTGTCCTTCCCACCCCAGCGCAGGGCCAGATAGAGTAGGGCTAAGACCTGGTTGAGATAGGTCTTGGTGGCTGGTACGCTGATCTCGTAACCGCAGGCTAATGGCAGGTGAATGTCGCTGACCAGTGTCAAGGTGGATCCCACCACGTTGACCAGACCCAGTACCCCCATACCTCGAGATCGTGCAGTTTCCACAGCATTGAGCACATCTTTGGTCTCTCCGCTCTGGGTGATGAAGATCCCTACATCCTGCGGCCCAACCGAGGCGCCGTATTGAGCCGCGAACTGCGGCGCCAGCACAGGGATGGCTGCCCGCCCGGCGAAGCGGTTGAAGTAGACCGAACCCAGCAGGCCGGCATGATAGCTGGTTCCGCAGGCGATCAGGTAGACGTCCCTGGCTTCCTTCAATCTCTCAATGACCTGGTCCACTTCATAAGATTTGTCGAGGACCTTGAGAAGTTCTCCGGCCACCTGACTCTGTTCGTGGATTTCCTTAAGCATGAAATGCGGGTATCCGCCTTTCTGGGCAGCTTCCATGCTGTCTTCCACAACCTCAGGATGGCGGTTGACTACAGATCCGTCCTCAACGTTAGTAATCTCATATCCTTCAGCCCAGAAGCTGATGATTTCACCGTCATTCAGCCGCACGATCTCCCGGGTGATGGGCAGGATAGAAGGCAGGTCAGAGCCGATGCAAACCAGATCGTTGGTCACCCCTGCCACCAGGCCGGAGCCGTTTTTAATAGCGTACAGACGATCCTCTCCAACCCGACCAATCACAAAGGAGTAGTCCCCTTCCAGATCCCGGGTGGCCAGGCGGATGGCTTCCACCATATCGTGCCCTTGATCGACATAGCGCTCCACGGCGTGCACGCAGCTTTCACCGTCGTTCTCAGAGCGTACGATCATGCCCTCAGTCCGGAATTCTTCCATCAGCTCAAGGTTGTTGACCACGTTGCCGTTGTGCGCGCCTACCAGGTCGCCATCCGAGTCCAGGTGAGGTTGGGAGTTGAGTTTGGAGGGGGCGCCGAAGGTAGCCCAGCGCAGCTGCAGGATGCCCCGGTCCCCGGTCATCTCCGCAAAATTGTACTTCTCTGCCACTTCCTGGACCCTCCCGGCGTCTTTTCGGAGGTCAATTTCTCCCTGCTGGGGCAGAGTGGCTGCTCCAACCGTATCGTACCCGCGGTAAGACAGCCTCTCGCCGGCCCCAATCAGGATTGGACCCAGTTCCGTGATCTCTTTGGTGACTATCCCAAAAATCCCGCACATAACATCCCTTCCTTCCCATTGGGAGAGTTGATTTTGAGCCATTATTCTACCACTCGATGCTATCCAAGTCAGATTAGGAAAGACACTTTTCTCTGGGTGTGATGAGGGCGAATTTCAACTTGCTTCGGGCTTTAGGAGGTTTCTTTCGATGATAAAATAGGGGTATCTTTTTACTGATCCAGAGAAGGATAACACCATGACAGAGAGAATTTCCCGGGAAGATTTCCAGAAGCTGGCTGACCTGGCCTCCCTGGAGCTGCCTGAAGAAGAAGCCGAATACCTCCGAAAAGAGCTCAACAACCAGCTGATCTCCATTGAGGTCCTGGAATCCATTCCTATTGACGCGGAGATCAGCTCTGCAGCTCATGGTCTGCCGTACACAGATTCCAACAGCTCCCAGCCCAGACCGGATGAAACCCGGATGGATTCCCATCGGGAAGAGATCCTGGCCCAGGCACCCGAGCTGGAGGAGGGCTATATTGTCGTCCCGGACATCGCCCAAGAGGAATTGGAGTAGACCATGAGACTCTGTGATTTACCCGCCTATTCCATTGCCGATCTGGTCCGGACCAAGCAGGTTTCCGCGGTTGAGGTCCTTGAGGATGCTCTTGAGCGGGTCCGCGAAGTGGACGGCCGCCCAGGTCAAGTAGACGCTCCGGAAGCTCACAGCGAGGAGGATCTCTCCACGGTGCATGCCTTCACCAAGGTGACAGAGGAGTATGCCCGCCAGCAGGCTGAAAGGATTGACAGCCTGGTCAAAGCGGGGGAGGATCCCGGCCCGCTGGCTGGCGTTCCTTACACTGCCAAAGATATCTTCACTGTCCGGGGGATCCAGGCGACAGCTGGATCGAAGATTCTATCCAACTACACCTCTCCCTACTCGGCGACTGTGATCGAGCAGATGGAAGAGGCCGGTTCAGTGCTGTTGGGTAAAGTAAATTTGGATGAGTTCACTTACGGATCCTCCAGCGAATCCTCTGCCTTCAAGCCCGTGCCCCGCAATCCTTGGGATACCAGCCGGGTAACCGGCGGTTCCTCAGGCGGCAGCGCCGCTGCAGTGGCTGCAGGCGAGGGAGCAATCTCCCTGGGCACCGATACCGGAGGCTCCATCCGCCACCCTGCTGCCTTTTGTGGAACGATAGGTCTCAAACCCACATATGGCAGAGTTTCTCGCTATGGATTGATTGCCTTCGGTTCCTCTCTGGACTGCCCCGGACCGCTGGCTCGCACAGTTACAGATACGGCATTGACCCTGCAGGCTATCGCCGGGCATGATCCTCGCGACGCCACCTCTGCAACGGTACCAGTGCCTGATTACCTGGAAGAAATGGAAAAAGATATCCGGGGGATGCGGATCGGTCTCTCGGAAGAATTCTTCCGGGTGACATATTTTGACGCCGAATCCATGGAGCTGGTGGTCAATCCCATTGATGAACAGATCAAGCAGGCAATTCTCAGTACAGCCGGATTCCTGGCCCAGCTGGGAGCGGATATTGTCAGCGATGTACCGCTGCCCCACACCAAGTACGGTGTCCCGACCTATTTTGTGATCTCCCGGGTGGAGGCTTCCTCCAACCTGCTGCGGTACGATGGGGTGAAATACGGCTACCGCACAGAACGGGAATATGCGGATCTTCGGGATCTTTACCGCAAGACCCGGGGCGAAGCCTTTGGTGTGGAACCCAAGCTGCGCATGCTGATGGGGGTTTACCTCAGCGCGGCTCAATTTGATAAAGGATATTACCAGCTGGCTCTGAAAGCCAGAGCGCTGATGCGGCAGGATTTTGAGGAAATTTTTGATCCCCAGGGGAAATATCGCCTGGATGCTTTGCTGACACCCACCGCTCCTTCCACAGCCTTCCCGATTGGAAGTGTCTATGGAGATTCGGTGCTGATGCAGTACTCTGACCAGCTGACTGCTACCACCAACCATGCCGGTATTCCCGGGTTATCCTTCCCGGTAGGCTTTGACCGCGACAACTTACCTATTGGTGCCCAATTATTAGGACCGGACTATTCCGAGGGAAGCTTGCTGCGAGTCGCTCGCGCATTCGAGAAAACGACTGAAAATGAGGCCTGGCGCACCAAGCGCCCCCCTCTGCTGACGGAGCATGGTAGCTGAACCCGGACCAATCGCCGTCTTCGGCAACGTCACCCTGGACATCATCTGCCGGACTGTAGATGATGTGCCCCGACACGACTCCATCGCTTTCCAGGAAGCGGCCGTCACTCCGGGCGGCTGTGCTTCCAATACTGCCATCCAGCTGGCCCAGATGGGTGAGCCGGTAACGCTGATCGCCTGCACTGGAGATGACCTGCCAGCTACCTTTCTGGAGGAGGCCTGGCAGACCCAGGGAGTGGATACTACCTTTGTGCGAAAGATTGTGGGGAAATCCAGCGGGGTCTCTGTCGGTCTGGTAGATAGTGATCTGCAGCCCCGTTTCATCCATACTCCGGGTGCCAACTCGGCCCTGGGACCAGACAGCCTGGATCCAGAAGCACTGATTGACCAGGGTGTTAGTGCGCTGCATGTGGCAGGTTATTTTGTGCTTCCAGGATTGCTGTCGGCGGGTTTTGCGGAGCCGTTGGCCCGCCTCAGAGATGGAGGACTGCGAATTTCCCTTGATGTGGTGACGTCGCCGGCGATGAAGGAGCCCGATATGCTCTGGCCGCTGCTGCCCCATCTGAATATCTTTACTTGCAACCAATATGAGGCGGAGTTGATCACTGGTTTCCCTGAATTCGAAGAGGCAGCTCGGGTCCTCAGTGACCGGGGAGCCAACACGGTAATCATCAAGCTTGGTTCCAGGGGCTGTTATCTCTTCCGGGACGGGCAGGGAGTTCATATTCCCGGGATGGAGATTGAAGGATCATTGGATACCACCGGGGCAGGTGATGCCTTTGCAGCTGGCCTGCTCTCAGGTTTGCGACAGGGCCTGGATCTGCGGGCTGCCTGCCGGATGGGGAACGAGGTTGGCGCCCGTACCACCACGTATCTGGGCGCAGTGGACCTGGATTGAGGAGGTAGTTTTATGTTGGATTGGATTGCATTCGATGCGGACGATACTTTATGGAAGAATGAGGAATACTATCTGCAGGGGCGGGCGGAGTTCCTGGAGATCCTCATGAAGTATGGACTCGAGGCTGATGACATCCACAAATTTGACCGTTTTGAGGTGGAAAACATCCGCTATTTTGGATATGGGGTAATGAGCTTTATACTTTCCATGATTGAGATAGCCATCCAGCTCACTGATGAAGGGATCCACCCCAGGGACATTCAGGCCATCATCCAGCTAGGAAAACGGATGCTTACCCAGGAGGTAGAAGTCTATTCCGGTGTCAAGGGTCTGTTGGAGAGCCTGACGGGAAAGCTGCCGCTGATGCTGATCACCAAAGGAGACCTGCAACACCAGCGCAATAAAGTCCGCGCATCGGGATTGGAGGAGTATTTCCAGATTTTGGAAGTGGTAAGCGATAAAAGCCCCGCTGTTTACCGGGAAATCTTAGAGCGCCATGGGATCCATCCAGAGCGCTTCCTGATGATTGGTAATTCGCTGCGTTCCGATGTCCTGCCGGTTCTCGAAGTGGGAGGGTGGGGCTTGCATCTGGCGGACCACCCTACCTGGTCTCATGAGGATGATAATCTGGCCGAGGATGCTTATCCTCGCTATTTAGAAGCAAATGACATCAATGCTGTCCAGGGAGTGTTGGAAGGCAGGGAGCTTTTAGGGGAAGGGGAATAATTCTGCTGTCTGGTTTTTCCGAAGGATAAGAGATGGCTTATTGGATACTTTGGATCGTCTTCTCGGCTGCCCTAGTGGTTTTTACAGTGGTCCGCCCCCACCCCTACCGCTTGACGCGGTTGCTAGCTTTTGAAGGCATCATCAGCCTGCTGTTCCTTAATGCTCGGGGCTGGTTTTCCGATCCTTTTTCAACTCGGCAGTTGTTTTCCTGGGGCTTGCTGATTGGATCTATCGTGCTGGCTGGCGATGCTTTCTGGCTGATTAAATCTCAGGGTGAACCAATGGGGGATCTCGAGGACACCACCCGGCTGATCACCAGTGGAGTATATCGCTTCATCCGCCATCCGCTCTATGCTTCATTGATCCTCCTGGCACTTGGAGCGTTCCTGAAAGATCCATCCCCTGTGGGCGTCTTCCTGGCTGCTGTTGTTAGCCTGGGCGCTTTCCTGACAGCTCGGATTGAAGAACGCTTCAACCTGGAACGTTTTGGGGATGCCTACCGGGAGTATATGGAGCGGACCAAGCGGTTCATTCCCTTGGTTTTTTAATTAAGCAGAAGCAAATAGGGAAATGGTATGAGGTATTCGTAGGTCGAGAATCGAATAGATATCAGGACAGCCGTTCCATAACTTTTATTTGTAATACCAAATATGATTTTGGGGTCCTGGAACGGATGCTGAGGTTCAATGAAAATACTTCATAAGCAAGGCTACCATCTACTGGCTGCACTGGCTCTGGCAGGACTGGTCTGGGCTCTGGCCAGCAGTTCAGCCCTGGGAGGATCCTTCCTGGGATTGTCCACCAGCAGATGGCTGGTGCTGGCGGTTGTGTTCCCGATCCTGCATCAGCTCTACGTGGTGGTGGGCTGGCGCGCGGAGCTGTATTACGGATGGCTTTCCAAAATTCTGGGAGATAAGGCTTTCACCGCCTGGAGCATTGGCTTCATGGCTCTTTTCCTGACCCGGCCGCTGACGGTCCTGGCACTGGGGATCGCCAACCGGGGTAGTCTGTCTATCCCGCTCTGGATCAATATCCCCCTGATTGCGGTTTGTCTGGGCATAACGATTTTTATGGCTTATTCTTTTACAAAGTATTTTGGAGCAGAGAGAGCCCTGGGCAGGGATCACTTTGATCCCCGGGCATACCGCGGCCAGCCCCTGATCCGGATAGGAATCTTCGCCTTGTCCTCCAATGCCATGTATAACTACGCCTTCCTGGACTTGTGGATGATCGGCATTATCTTCCAGTCCTGGGCCGCCCTGCTGGCAGCCGGGTTCAACCACATCTTCATCTGGGCTCATTATCTCTTTACCGAGGCTCCTGATATGCGAGCGATTTACGGGGAGGATTGATCCCCAAGCCGGGAACAAATAAGTCTCTTTGACCGTCCTCTTTGTAATTGACAGCAAAATCAAGGAGGAGCGTCATGAATCCCAGCCCCCAGCACATGTTCAAGTTCGCTGCAAGTGTTTTTCTGGCTCTGCTGGCCTGCGTGGTTATCAGCAGCCCAGCCCTGGCGGATGGCATCATCATTCCCGATCCACCCCCGCCGACTGCCCCAGTAACTTCTGGGCAAGGCTGGTTGACCATCAGATATCATCGGGTCGATGTGTCGATTGAGGACCAGATCGCTGTGACCCGTGTGGAGCAAGAATTCCTGAATGAGAATGATTGGGAAGTGGAGGGCACTTACATCTTCCCTCTCCCGGACGGGGCAGTGGTTTCTAACTTCCTGATTTGGGTCGATGGCGTGCCTCTGGACAGTGAGATCCTGCCTGCTGACCAGGCGCGTAAGATCTACGAGGATATTGTCCGCGAACGCCGTGATCCTGCGCTGTTGGAATATATTGGGAAGGATGCCGTTCGGGCCAGGATCTTTCCCATTCCACCTGGCGCCAGCCGGGTCGTTGAGCTTGAATACAGTCAGGTTCTAGCATCAGATCAGGGATTGGTGCGTTATCTCTACCCGCTCAATACTGAAAAGTTCTCTGCCTCGACCCTGGAAGAATGTTCGGTGCGAGTGGAGCTGAAATCCCCCCAACCGCTGCGGAGCGTTTACTCTCCCACTCACCAGGATCGGATCGAGATCCTGCGGCAGGGTGATTTTCAGGCTGTGATCGGTTACGAGGAATATGATGTCCTGCCGGACCAGGATTTTGAGTTGATCTATACGGTCAGCCAGGAGGACGTTGGTTTGAACCTGCTGACGTATCCGGATTCGTCTGGCAGCTCGCTCTTCGGTGAAGAAGGTTATTTCTTGCTGCTGGCGGCTCCATCGGTCGAGGTGAGTCGAGTCATACCCCGGGATATTATCCTGGTGCTGGATACCTCCGGATCGATGGAGGGAGAAAAGCTGGATCAGGCGAAAGAGGCTGCTGCCTACATCTTGAAGCATCTCAACCAGGAAGACCGCTTCAATGTGACCGTTTTTTCAACTGGTGTCAAACATTTTGACTACAGCCTCCAGCCAGCCTCGCAGGCGTCCAGAGCAGTTGAGTGGATCAACCGCATGCAAGCCCTGGGTGGAACCAATATCAATGAAGCCCTGCTGCAAACACTGGCAGTGAACAGCCAGGAAACGGCTACCACCCGGCCGCAGGTAGTGCTGTTCCTGACCGATGGTTTGCCAACTGAGGGAGTCACTGAGATAGACAAGATCCTGGCGAATGTCCAGGCAGCCGCCGGTACCGGCTTGCGCCTGTTCTCTTTTGGGGTGGGGGATGATGTGAACACCGTACTGCTGGATACTCTGGCAGCTCAGAACCGGGGAATCGTAAATTACGTGCGCTCTGGGGAGCGGATCGATGAGGAGGTATCCAATTTATTTGCCAAGATCCAGACCCCGGTCCTTACTGACCTCGAGCTGGATTTCGGAGATGTGTTGGTGGAAGAGCTCTATCCACCCCGGCTGCCAGATCTATTCGCAGGTTCCCAGCTGCTGCTGGCTGGACGCTACCGCCTGCCAGCTGGACACTCTGGCAGGGAGCAGATCAAGCTCAGCGGCTCAGTGGATTCCAGGAAAGAAGTATTCAACTACCAGGTAGATTTCAGGCCGGATGGAAAATCCCCGGTTCAGCATAGCTTCATACCCCGACTGTGGGCTGCCCGCAAGATCGGCTACCTGCTGAATCAAATCCGGATCCAAGGCGAGAATCAGGAATGGATTGACGCTGTCATCCAGTTGAGCTTGAAATATGGCATTATCACCCCTTACACTTCCTTTTTAATGATCGAGGATGAGATCTTTAGCGGGGAAGGCAGGGATGAAGCCGCTCAACAACTGCAGGAAGCGTACGCTGGTTCAGCGAGCGGAGCAGAAGCGGTGGACAAAGCGGATGCAGAGTCCAATCTGCGTTCAGCTGAATCTGCTCCTCAGGCGGAATTGGATGCTGATTATCAGGGTTATTCCCGTGGAGAGCCGGTTTTGAAGATCGTTGGAGGGAAGAGTTTTTATCTGCGCGATGGTATCTGGATTGACAGCGATTATGATCCCGGTATGAAAGCCATCCAGGTTAGCTTTGGTTCACAAGCCTATTTTGAGATGTTGGATGACCGTCCGGGTTGGGGTCAATATCTGGCCCTGGGCGATTCCGTGATTTTTGTTGAGAGTGGAAAAGTCTATCAGATTATTCCTGGCGATGGGGGCGTCAGCTCCCTTCCAAATGATCTACCAGCTAGCGAAGGAGGTATCGGCGCTTCTACGTCTTCCGGTCAGGAACGCCGTCCTCCCTGGCAGACCTTTTGCTCATCGCCGCTGCTGGTTGTATTCCTATTGGGCACCTTTCTGAAGATTAAAATCGGTTAATGGTTGTTTCTAAAGTAAAAAGCCGGCCAGGTTACTGGCCGGCTTTTAGCGTTTCCAAGATTTGCAGGGCAGATCATTCCTGGTCCGGAGTTGGTTTCTGGCGGGAAGCAAACCAGTTATAGAGCAAGGAGATCAATAAACCAAGCATGAATCCGTCAATAAATCCATATCCCAAGGCAACCAGACTGCCCAGCGGACTGAGATTGAATCCGCGGTACATCTGGCCCAGGAAGGTGGGCTCGTGGGTGATGCCGTCAAATACCATCATCCACCAGGCGACAATGAACCAGTTCACGCCCCAGACCACCCCAAAGGACAGCGCAAAGGCTTTGACATTTAGCTTCATGATTTCTCCCTTGATTGGGCAGTTATCTGATTTTGATTATACAAAAAATATTTGATTCCGGGCCAAAACAGTTACTTGTGTAATCAACCGCTGGAGAGCGGTTCCCGGAAATTGGTAATAAAATTCAATCCCTCTGCGTCTTAGAAATAGGAGAAGGCGATAGTGAAAATCTCATATTCCCTGGGAAAGAAAGTTCAAAGGGAATCTATGCGAGATTAATAATTTTCAGGCACACTCTTGGCGGACTATTAAGACAAAGGGTCCATATCTGAGAGGCATATAAAATTTCATCAGCGAAGGAGCTGTTTATGACCCAGGATATCCTCGATACTGTAGACTTTGATGAGGAAGGTTATCTAATCGATCCCGATGACTGGAGCGAGGAACTCGGCCGGGCGATAGCCGATGCCCTTGAGGTGGAATTGACTGACAGACACTGGCAGGTGATTCATTTCGCCCGGAAGGATTTTCAAGAAACCGGAGATCCACCAGGCCTGCGGCGAATTGCAGAATCTACTGGTATCAGTATGCGGGAGATCTATAAACTTTTCCCGGATGGACCTGCCAAGCTGGCGGCCAATATTGCTGGGCTTCAAAAGCCCACTGGTTGTATTTAATAGAAGGAGGATTCCATGGCTAAACCTTCCCGGAAGTTTCATCAGAGCTCCGCAGAGACAAGCGGCAGAAGAAAATTGGCTTTGGTAGCCTCAAAAGGGTCACTGGATATGGCATATCCACCCTTGATCCTGGCCAATGCCGCCCGGATGAGCGGCATTGAGGTCGAAATGTTCTTCACATTCTGGGGGTTGGACATTATTAGCAAGCAGAAGATGGCGAAGTTGAATGTGGCTACGGTTGGGAATCCCAG
>JARROG010000026.1:0-1750 GCA_037384185.1 Anaerolineales bacterium
TTCCCAGGATCCGACCAAGCTTGGTTATGGATTGGCGAACAACCTGCACAGGAGCGGCTATCAAGGAGCGGTGCACTTTGTCAATCTCAAAGGAGGCAGGCTGCTGGGGCAGCCGGTCTATCAATCCGTCCTGGATGTTCCGGATCCGGTTGATCTGGCCGCAGTGCTGATCCCTGCCCAACACGTCTCCTCCGTGCTGCGAGAATGCGGGCACAGGGGAATCCGGGCCGCCATCATCGGCGCTGGAGGCTTTCGAGAAATCGGACAGGAAGGGATGAAACTCGAAAGTGAAATGCTCGCGGTCGCCAGGGAAGAAGGTATCCGCCTCATCGGACCTAACTGCATCGGACTGCTTGATACTCATCTTCCCCTGGATACCACATTCTTACCTCCCCCCGGTCCAACACCCGGGGATGTAGCCTTTCTATCCCATTCCGGAGCCATCTGTGCTGCATCCATTGACTGGGCGCGGGGCCAGGGATACGGAATTGCCCGCCTGATCAGCCTTGGAAATCAAGCTGATGTCACGGAAACTGATCTATTGGCCCCTACAGCTGCGGACGGCTATACCCAGGTGATCGCCCTCTATCTGGAAGGCATTCGCTCCGGGAGAGAATTCATCACCCAGGCCCGTTCAGTAATCAAATCTAAACCGATCATCGCCCTTAAAGTTGGCCGCTTCGAATCCGGACGGCGGGCAGCAGCCTCCCATACCGGCGCTTTAGCCGGCGAAGAAAGCGCCTATAACGCGGTCTTCCGGAGAGCAGGAGTACTGCGGGCTGAAACCAGCGAGGAGATGTTCGACCAGGCCAGAGCCCTGGCCTGGTGCCCCCTTCCCTCAGGGGATAAGGTGGCTGTGCTGACCAATGCCGGTGGACCCGGAGTCACAGCAGCGGACGCGCTGGAAGCCCGGGGATTGAAAATGGCTGCTCTCAGCTCTGAAACCAGGTCCGCCTTGCAGGAGATCCTGCCCGCGGCAGCCAGCCTCCATAATCCGATCGATATGCTCGCCTCTGCCACACCGGAGCAGTTCGCGGAATGTCTTGAAGTCCTCCTGGCGGATCCCGGGGTCGACAGCGTGATGGTCATCTATCCCACACCACCAATGCACACCGCCGGTGCGGTCGCCAAAGCGCTCATCCCAATCATTCACCAGACAGGTAAACCGGTTGTAGTGTCCGTGATGGGGGATCGACTCATTCAGGAAGCAGTTGAACATCTGCGGGCGGCCAGGATCCCTGAATACCGCTTCCCAGAACGCGCCGCAGCGGCCCTGGCTGCTCTGGTGGAGCGCGTGGAACTCCTGGAGCATGCTGCAGAAGAACCGCTGCTCAGAAAGGATGTCAAGCGGGATGTCGTCCAGGCCATTATTGAAGCACATGCGGATACCAATCATCTCTCCGCACTGGAGACCACCAGGATTTTGACCGCCTACGGAATCAACGCAGCCACCATGCGGCTGGCAGAAAATCAGGATCAGGCGGCCGATCTGGCAGATGAGATCGGCCTGCCGGTAGTCCTCAAAGTAGCGTCTGCGGATATCAGCCACAAAACCGACGTCGGGGGTGTGCTGCTGAACCTGGCGGATGAGAAATCAGTCCGGGGTGGCTACCAGCGAATCCTGGAACAGGCTGCGGAAGCGATGCCTCAGGCGAAACTGTCCGGTGTTTATGTCCAGCAAATGGTCCCTCCCGGGCAGGAAGTGATCATTGGCGCTGTCAGAGATCCCCAGTTTGGCCCCGTGATGATG
>JARROG010000026.1:1797-18163 GCA_037384185.1 Anaerolineales bacterium
GGCTCCGGAGGAACCGAAGTGGAAGGATTGAAAGACCTGGCTTTTGGACTGGCCCCGCTAACGGAACGCGAGATCGACACCATGCTTGAGAAAACCTGGGCGGGGAGGAAGCTTTCCGGCTACCGCAACATCCCTCCGGCGGATATCAAAGCTGTCCGTGAGGTTCTGGTCCGATTGGCCCAGCTGGCTAATGATTTTCCCCGGCTGGCAGAAATCGAGATCAATCCGCTCCAGGTATTTCAGGTAGGCCGGGGGGCAACCGCGGTGGATGTGCGCATCCGCCTGGAATCCAAGTAAAATAACCGGCCAAAATCATGGAAAGGAGGAAAAATAAATGACCAGGTTGAGAAAAGCTGCCGGTCTGTTCCTCGCCTTTTTCGCGCTGACCAGCTGCGAGGGAATCCCTACATCACCCCCCTCACCAACTCCCCTGCCTTCCAGATACAGCCGAATTCCAGTAGATGCTGTCAAAATACATCCAGAGGACGACTTATTTCCCCCCATCCTGCATAACTCTGCCTGGGAACAGCCCCAGCCGATGCCTGGACCGGTCAATTCCCCAGGAGGCGAAGACTCGCCATTCATTTCCCCGGACGGCAGCACCTTTTTCTTCTTCTTCACACCTGACGTATCCCTGCAGGCAGAAAAACAGCTGACGGACGGTGTGACTGGAATCTACCAAAGCAGGCTGCAAGCCGGAAGCTGGAGTGAGCCGGAACGCCTAGTCCTCAGCGACGGCTTGGCTCTGGACGGCTGCCCCATGCTGCACATAAATGAATTGTGGTTCTGTTCGGTCCGGGAAGGCCTGAATGGACTGCACTGGTTCAAAGCCAGTTTTCAGTTTGGTGTCTGGGGAGATTGGGAGCTGGCAGATTTCGACCCTGAATATCAGGTAGGGGAGCTGCATATCACTTCCGACGGGCAGGAACTGTACTTCCACAGCGCGCGGCCTGGATCCCTAGGGGAGAATGATATCTGGGTCAGCCAGCTGGAAAACGGCAGCTGGGGAGAGCCCAGCAACCTGACAGCGGTTAACAGCCCGGAGGATGACAGCCGACCATTTGTCAGCAGCGACGGACAGCAGCTGTGGTTCACACGCACCTATCAGGGATATCCGGCAGTTTTCTTATCTCGGCGTGAGAATGGAGCCTGGGGTGAACCCGAGCTGATCGTCTCCCAGTTCGCAGGAGAACCCACCCTGGACGATCAAGGAAATCTCTACTTCGTTCACCACTTCTTCCGGGATGGCGTCATGCTCGAGGCAGATATCTACCTCGCAAAAAAGAAGTGAGTTCAGGAAATAAGCCGAACGAAACCAGGTTCGAATCCGCTTTCGCTGGACTTCCTCAGGAATGATTCTCTTTAATATAAGCTTTGAGATATTCGCCGGTGTAAGAACCCGCTGATTTGCAGATCACTTCGGGCAGACCGGCGGCGATCACTTCTCCACCCCCATCTCCCCCTTCCGGGCCAAGATCAATGATGTAATCCGCAACCTTGACGATGTCCAGGTTGTGCTCAATGATCAGCACAGTGTTGCCTTCATCGACCAGCCGCTGCAGGACCTCGATCAATTTGTGAACATCCGCCGCATGCAGTCCGACAGAAGGTTCATCCAGTACATAGAGTGTGGAGCCGGTGGAGCGCTTCGCTAACTCGCGAGAAAGTTTAATGCGCTGAGCCTCTCCCCCGGAAAGCGTGGTGGACGCCTGTCCGATCCGGATATAGCCCAGCCCTACATCCTGGAGGGTTTTTATGCGGCTCATCATCGGTGGGAAAGCTTCAAACACTTCCGCTGCCTGATCTACGGTCAGATCCAAAACATCAGCGATGCTGTATTCCCCTTTATAGCGCACCTGCAGGGTTTCCCGATTGTAGCGGGCTCCGTGGCAAACATCACAGGGCACAAAGACATCGGGCAGGAACTGCATTTCGATTTCCAGCTGTCCGTGGCCCCGACAGGCTTCACAGCGGCCGCCTTTGACGTTGAACGAAAAGCGCCCCTTGTCATATCCCCGGATCTTGCTTTCTGGAAGCTCGGCAAACAGGTCTCTGATGTAATCGAAGAGCTTGGTGTAAGTGCCGGGGTTGGATCGGGGTGTCCGCCCAATGGGTGATTGATCGATATTGACTACCTTATCGATATATTCGATCCCTTTGATGCCGTCATGGTCCCCTGGTTTAGTTTTCGCCCTGTTAAGCTCCCGGGCCAGCGCTTTATAAAGGATCTCGATCATCAGGGTGGATTTCCCGGATCCGGAGACCCCGGTAATGCACACCAGCTTGCCCAGGGGAATCTCAACATCGATATCTTTGAGATTATGTTCCCTGGCCCCCAGGATCTTAAGTGCTTTTCCGTTTCCCGTTCGCCTTTCTTCCGGAACGGGTACCTGCATCCGACCCGAGAGATAGGCGCCTGTCAGCGAATCGGGGTGTTTCAAGATATCCTCAATAGTTCCCGCAACGACCACTTCCCCGCCGTTTTCACCTGCCCCAGGACCGAGGTCCAGCACCCAGTCCGCTGTTTCAATGGTTTCTGCGTCATGCTCAACGACCATGACGGTGTTGCCCAGGTCCCGCAGGCCTTCCAGGGTACGCAGCAGCCGTTTGTTATCGCGGGGATGGAGGCCGATGGAAGGCTCATCTAGCACGTAAAGAACCCCCATCAGATGGGAACCGATCTGAGTCGCCAGCCGGATGCGCTGTGCCTCGCCCCCAGATAGAGTGCCGGCAGAACGATTCAAAGTCAGGTAATCCAGGCCTACATCCACCAGGAAGCCCAGCCTTTCAATGAGCTCCCGGAGCACGCGGTCTGCAATGATCTGCTGGCGCTCACTGAGTGGGGAGTCATCACCCTGGAGGCTGCTGATCCACTCCAGCGCTTTCTGGATCGGCCAGGAAGAGACTTCCACGATATTTCTGTCATCGATGGTCACCGCCAGGGCTTCCGGGCGGAGGCGGTTGCCCAGACAGCTGGGGCAGGGATTGTCGTTCATGTACCCCATGATCCGGGTCCGCATATACTCAGACTTGGTCTCTTTAAAACGCCGCTCTAAATTATTGATCACGCCTTCGAAAGATCGGTAGAATTCGTACTCCCGACCATCCTTATTCGTGTAAGTCATCGGGACCTCTGTTCCCTCTGTTCCGAAGAGGATGACCTGCTGTTCCTGATCAGAAAGCTCCCGGTAAGGCTGGTCAAGATCGATCCCGTACAGATCGGCAGCTCCGACCAGAGCCCGCCAGTAATATCCCCCTTGTGCTCTGGGACCGCCCCATTCCTGGGCGTCGATCGCTCCCTCATTGATGGACAGGGTCTTATCCGGAACCAACAAGTTCTCATCAACTTCCAGCTTGGTGCCGATCCCTTCGCAAGTTGGGCAGGCCCCGTGAGGTGTATTGAACGAGAAAGTCCGGGGCTCTATCTCCGGCAGGCTGATATCGCAGACCGGGCATGCCAGATGCTCGGAATAATTGGTGGTGACTGGATTGTTCTCGTCCGTCTCATCATATATGACCAGGTAGCCATCCCCATATTTCAGGGCGGTTTCCACGGAATCTGTCAGGCGGGAAATGAAGTTATTCCGGTCCTCTTCGGAATCGTAGACCCGGATCACCAGCCGATCAACGACAGCCTCGATCGTGTGCTGCTGGTAGCGCTCGAGGGCGATATCCTCTTCCAGGCGGTGGATCTCCCCGTCAATCCGGGCCCGCACAAATCCGGATTTGGCGATCTCGTCCAGGATGCCCTGATGGGCACCTTTCCTCCCACGCACCACGGGCGCGAGGATGTTGAATCGTGTTCCAGCTGGAAGATTCGACAGATGCTCCACGATTTCCTGGGCAGACTGGGTGGAGACTTCCCGGCCGCATTGAGGACAGTGGGGGATACCGGCCCGGGCGAAGAGCAGGCGTAAATAATCATAGATCTCGGTGACCGTACCAACTGTGGAGCGGGGATTCTGGGAGGTACCCTTCTGGTCAATGGATACGGCCGGGGAGAGGCCTTCGATGTACTCCACATCCGGTTTATCCATTTGCCCCAAAAATTGGCGGGCGTAGGAAGAAAGCGACTCGACATACCGCCGCTGCCCTTCCGCGAAGATAGTATCAAAAGCCAGGGAGGATTTCCCCGATCCGGACAGGCCGGTGATCACCACCAGCTTATCCCTGGGAATTTCCACAGTGATATTTTTCAGGTTATGCACCCGGGCGCCAACAACTTTGATTTTCTTTTCCATAGGACAATTAACAGCTGAAGTCCAGCTTCTCCGCCTGCCGGGAAAACACTGCTCCAGCGAATGTCAGCAATTATACCAATTTCCAATTCAGGTCCGGGAAGAAGGGTGGATTATTAACGGAGTTCCAATAAAATCTACCCCAATAGGGGACATCGCAAGCGTGCAGGGAGGACAGTTTAACGGCGCCAGCCTTCGGGAACTTTGAGAATTTAACAGATTGAAGTATAATCATTTTCTACATGTGAGACGGATAAGCATTAGAAAAAAACAAGCCAGCAGGAGGCTTAATGAACATTACTTGGCATGGGCATTCGTGTTTTCGCCTGACAGAACGGGGTATGGCAACAGTGGTAACCGATCCTTATAATTATAAAAAGGTCGGCTATTCAGAGCTTGATCTATCCGCGGACATCGTCACCGTCAGTCATGATGACCCTGGGCACAATTACACCAAGGCGGTCAGGAAGAGGAAAGGCGATCAGCACATCATTACCGGCCCTGGAGAATACGAGATCGGGGAGGTTTTTATTACCGGTATCCGGACCAACCATGATAAGAAAAAGAAAGATCAGCCGAACGTGATGTACATCTTTGACTACAACGGGATTTTGATCGCCCATCTGGGAAATCTCAGCCGGGTACCCACCCAGAGCGATGTCAAGTCCATCGCCGGGGACGTTCAGGTAGCCCTGGTCCCTGTTGGTGGGGGAGACAGCCTGAACGCATCGAAAGCCGTGGAAGCCATCCGCATTCTCGAGCCGAGCTATGCCATTCCGATGTACTACCAAACGCCGGAATGCAAGTTGGAACTTGATCCTCTCGACAAATTCATCAAAGAGATGGGCTTGGAGAACATTGAACCCCGGTCAGAATTGAGCATCTCCAGCACACGCTCCAGCAGCGAAACCAACGTGGTCGTGCTGGAATATGCCCGGGATAATGACTAAAGAGGAACTGCATGACTGTTAAGCTATTGATGTCCTGGGATATCCTGCCCAACAGGGAACAGGAATATTTTGAATTCGTGATCAGCGATTTCATCCCAGAGATCAAGCAGCTGGGAATCAGCCCGGTGGACGCCTGGTATACCATGTATGGGGATCAGCCCCAGATCATGGTTGCCGCCAAAGTCCAGAGCCAGGCAGCCCTTAACGTGGCTATGGCTTCCAAGGAATGGGAGCGCCTGGTTGACAGCCTGCATCAATTTGTTGAGAACTTTTCGTACAAAGTGATTCCCGCTCGAACGGGTTTTCAATTATAATCATAGTCCCCCATGGACAAAAAACCTACCAGAAACAACGGCAAAATGGCCAAACTCCAGGCCAATATTGGATTGGGATTGACCCTGGGAGGGTTCCTGATCTTCCTGCTGGGAGCCGATCCGGCGCTATTTGGCCTGGACCGCAGCCCGGTAATCGGCTTCGTGCAAACGGCCATCTTTTCTACCGGGCTGACCTTGCTGTGCTTAGGCGGTTTTCTCAGTTTCAAGAGCTGCCAGCCCAAAGACCGGGAGCAAAGCCTGGCGCAGGACATCGGCATCCGCCTGGTGGCGACCGGGTATTTGATCTCCTTGATCTCGGGGATGGCAGATGTCTTCGGATTCGGCACCCAATCCTGGCCGGCGCTGCCATTCTTTGGACCCAGCCAGGCAACCGGCGTGGTCGCAGGAGAAATTATCATCGCTGTCGGATTTTTACTCTACATGCCATTTTTCACTGCCAGGAAACCGGGTGCTTGACAAGCCTATATCGAACGTGTAAAATTGGCGGTGCGATAGCGAGGAACAACATCCGGCCGAGATAGCTCAGTTGGTAGAGCACTTGACTGAAAATCAAGGTGTCGCCAGTTCGAGTCTGGCTCTCGGCACTTTCATGCGGGCGTAGTTTAGTGGTAGAACGTCTCCTTGCCAAGGAGAAGGTCACGGGTTCGAATCCCGTCGCCCGCTCTCAAGAATCCCTTTAACGGCTGGTGGCGCCTCTTTCATTTTAAATATTAAAGGCATACACCTCGCCGGCTGCCCGCGGCGAGGTGTATGCTTATCTAAGGAGGAGAAGAAATGAAAGTGTTCCTTTCTTTCTTGCTTCCAGTGTAGCTTAATATCTGGCTTCAGCAGTTATCATTTTCGTTAGTTGTCTGGACAGGTTCAAGTTCCACATGACTTTTGGCAAAGCTCCAGTTTATTTTCATCCAAGCCACCTGGATAAACCCCAACAGAACGCCCGCTATACTGAACCCTTCGTCAGTGATGGTCAGACCTAGATTTTCACAAAAGGGTTATCATTCTTCCTGGTGGATCTCCGGGAAATATTCTTCCATCCAGGCCTGATTGTTGAGATCCAGGTAGTCCCCGAGCAAACGAAAGAAGTCCTCTCCCGAAACGATTTCATCCTTGTATAAAAAAGCATAGCGGCTCAGGAAGTTGTAGAACGCATCCTCCCCCATGACTGTTTTCAGCTGAGAGAAGAATTTTGCACCCTGCAGATAGGTTGCATTCCGGTATTCCAGATATTGGTCCGCAAATTGGGTAAAGCCATAGATCGATCTGTCCAGTCTGCCAAACGGCTGGTAATAATCCACCCTGACCGCCCACCACCAATCCAGGCTTTCCGGATGCAGATGTTCGTAATATGCCAGTTCGCTGAAGGTGCAGAGCGCCTCGTCCAACCAGGGTTCCAACGCCTGATCGTTGGCGACCTGACCATACCACCACTGATGGGCAGTCTCGTGAACGGCAATCGCTATCAGGTAGCTATCCTCGGAACCGGAGTAGGAATCGAAGAATCCCCGGCTCAGGAAATACAGACCTTCATACTCCACTCCATGGTTAAAGTCCGCCTGGATCATTGAGAGGCTGGACTGCTGATAAGGACCATACAGTCTCTGGTATAGATCCAGCGCTTCCAGGGTCGCATCAAAGGCGGCCTGGCCTGGAACCTGATAGCCAGGATAGATATACCCCAGCACCTGGACGCCGTTAACTTCACCTTCCAGGACTGTATAGGAAGAGCTGATAGAAAAACCGAAATTCCTGGCATTCTCTAATTCGTACTGCAGTGGTCCATGCTCTGAAACCGGAATAGAGCTGGCGGCCACGATCAATCCGGAACTGTCCAGGGATAAACTGATTTCGAAATCAGCCGCCGGATAGACCAGATATTCTCCGAAGATCCAGGGGTCATGGATCAGCCAACCGGTCTCATCCTGGTAGGGAGGTACCATCACGTACCAATCGACAAGATTGGTCGCCAGTTCGGTATAGCCAAATGCTGACGGACCGTAACCGACCTGGGCATTGACCCGGGGTAGATCAATGGTGAAGCTGAAATCCAGCTCAAGAGTCTCACCCGGCTGCCAGTACGGTTCGGTAAATTTGAGGGTCAGCACCACATCGTTCAGCTGGTAGCTCTCCACAGCATGGCTGCCAGCCGCCACCTGCTCCAGGGAAAAAACTCCCGGCCAGTTGTTGGCAGGAACTGCCAGGGAAATTTCAGTCAGAGTGCTGTCTGCCGGCTGGCTGATGACGACGGATTCATCCACCCTCACCCGGTGGAGGGAGTAATCCAGATCCGCATGGATCTCGTATTGCGGTTTATGAACAACTGCGGGAGTTGGGGAAAGTTCGATCTCCGGAGTGGTAGTGGGCAGGTCCCGGGGAGTTACTTCAGATGTTGGACTGGCGGTGAACGTCTGGCTGGGAGGGATTGGGCTATTCTCCTGCGGGATTTCCGTCCCACCCTGGCTGCAGCCAGCTATACTCCAAAGGCACAGCAAGACCAGGGAAGAGATCAACCAGGCAATCGAGGTTCTCTGAATTTGAGTCTTCATGGACAGCGCCTGAGTCAATGCTCTGAAGCAGCCTCCACATATCGAATGACAACGCCAGCCTCTTCGATCAAATCCACTTTGGGCGGTAGATTATTGCTCTCATCCACTCGCATCACAAGCCAGCGCGCAGCTATCTGGACCCGATCCGGGAGAGAGTCCATTGTTGAGAGCCTGATCAGCGATTGAACGGCATTGTCCTCTGCATCTCCAACCCCCTGCTCGATCAGGAACTGACCGGCGGCGGTTCCAGCCGCTCGCCGAGCACAGACACGGGCCCGACCTTCATTGCCTTCTGCCCTTGACTGCTTGGCAAGTAAAATTTCTTCCTGAACGTGGATGCTGGGACCTTCCATAACCAAAATTATACCGTGAACAAACCTGAGGAAATCCGAAAATTCCCCGCTGCTCAGCCGCCCTTGATCGCGCTGGAAGCTAATTGATCTGCCCTTTCATTCCCTGCCTGGCCGGCATGTCCTTTCAGCCAGTGCCATTCGATTTGATGAGACCTGATCTCCCGATCCAGCTCCTGCCACAGATCAGCATTGGCAAGCGGCTTGGTCTTTCCAGGGGAACCTCTCCGCCAGCCTAATCTTTTCCAATTGCCAATCCACTCTGTGATCCCCTTTTTGAGGTACTCCGAATCCGTGTAGAGGTCCACCCGACAGGGTTCTTTCAAGGCTCGCAGCGCCATCACAGCCGCGGTGATCTCCATTCGGTTGTTGGTGGTCTTCTGCTCTCCGCCAGAGAGTTCCTTTTCATGGCGACCGAATTGGAGCAGGGCTCCCCATCCTCCCGGTCCAGGGTTGCCTGAGCAAGCGCCGTCGGTGTAAATGACAACATGGGGCTTAGCTTTCATCTCACTTCCTCAAATTTCTATCATTCTGTCTTGTCGCTAAACTCATCCCATAGTTCGCTGGCCAAGCTCTCCAGATTCTTGAACTGCTCATCCAGGTCCAGGTCCGGACGGGAGAGGATCTCCTCAAAGGCATCCTCCAAAGCCAACTGGATGATATTCCAGGTGGGATGGAGCGGGGTGGATCGGCTGTATTTCAGCAAATTCAAACCCTCCGCCCAATGGGGATTCTCCTGGCGGAAATCCCTCAAGTACCAAAGACTGTCCTTGCGAGTGGGATAAAGGCCGCTGTACTGGACCCACTCGGCCTGTACTTCGGGTGAGATCAGATAGCGGGTGAACAACCAGGAAGCCAGCTGCTCTTGGGGAGTCGTCTTGAAAATCACCACGGACTGGAGCTCTGAGGCTACAGCCTTACTTCTTCCTGAACCGAAGAACGGCAGCATGGTCCAGTCATCTGGTCGGCCGGTCTGATTGGCGCCGGTGTGAACATGAGCCATCATCCGGGTCGATCCCATCACCATCAGCGCGCCCCGGGAATTGAACCGATCGAATTCCATTTCCACAGCCATCGGATTGGGATAGTTGGCAATCAGCTCACCGCAGCCGTCCTCGGAAAGCTGCCGCCAATCCTCTGCCGCCTCCTTCATCTCTGGGGAAGTGAATTGGTAGCGAGTACCACCTGGTTCCAGCAAGGTCCCTTGATAAGCGTAGAGCTGAGAGAGGATATTATCCGCCTGGGGAGAAAACACGATCCCAGTTGGATCCTCTTCTCCAGCAAAGGAACAGCTTTGCTTCCGAAAATCCTCACTTGTCAGCGGAGGCAGGCGGTAACCCAGTTCGTTGGCCCAGCTTGTATTGTAGTAGATGACCTGGATAGATTGAGTGAATGGCATCCCCGGCTGATCGCTGCCAGTGATCGAAAAATTCTCATAGATTCCCGGGTAGAAAGCGTTTTTCTCCTCCTCGGTCAGGCCCACGGCGGGATCAGCCAGGAAGGGGGAGAGGTCGATGATCGCTCCGCTGTCGTACCAGCCAGGGATGACCGCTGCATCGCTGATCATGACCTGCGGCACCAGCCCCTCCGCAAAAGCCGCTTCAACAGAAGCAATCGGATCCAGAACCAGTCCCTGATCTACGGCTCTGACAGTTATGCCCCACTCATTTTCGCGGTTGAATCGCTCCACGATGGCGTTCATCCCGGCCCCAGGTTCATCCAGATCCCAGATGTACCAGAATTCCAGCTCCAATCCCTCCAGATCGGACCAGGGGATGCCCAGCGGGTCCGGTACCGATGTCTGGCTGGCAGCAGCCATTTCACTGATCGCCGTCAGGGTGGCAGGAGGTATGGTTTGCACCTGGCGGGAATCTGCCTGGTCCCCAGAAATGTCCCCTGGACCAGACAGGCAGGACGAGAGCAGAATGATAATCAACACGAGCAGGGTTGGGATGATCGAGCGGGAATATTTTTTCATTGTCGGACGCTGTGGTCTGGTATCCCTATTGTAACAAAAAGCAAGGTACAGGATTGTACCTTGCTTGATCGAAACTTGCTATGGCGGAAATTACCTGGCTACTGGAGGAAATTCCAGGGATTGACTTTCGCCCCGTTGTAAATCAGCTCAAAGTGCAGGTGAGCCCCGGAGGAGTTGCCAGTCGTACCCAGGCCGCCAATCACATCACCCTGGTAAACACTCTGTCCACAGCCGATAGCGATCGAGTTCAGGTGGGCATACAGCGTCTGCCAGCCATTTCCATGATCGATCACCACCAGATTACCGTAACCGTAGTTGCTCCAACCTGCATAGACCACTACGCCGTTATCTGCAGCCCAAACCTGGTTTCCGATCTGGCCGGCAATATCGATAGCGGGGTGGTTGGTCCCGGGGCTGTAATCATACCCGGAGACCCAGCGCTCAACGGTGGGCCAGATGAAGACTCCTAAACCAACTGCTCCGGTATAGATCGCCCCACAGTGTCCAGGACCGTAGGTAGCGGCAATGGCGGGATTATCACGGGTGATGGCCGGCGGACCGTAATCCACCAGCTCCCGGGTGCCTCCGGGAACGATCAGCATCTGGCCGTTGTCGAAGGAAGGGTTGTCGAGGTCAAAGTCGTAAATATCGATATGATTACCGGGATACTGGACAATATCCAGTGGATCCACCCCGTAATAGTCAGCTACTTTGGTCAGGCTTTCACCATCCCGCCACTGGTGGTAAGTTCCGTTCACTGGCAAGATGTTCAATTCCTGACCGGGCTGCAGGGTGTGAGGATTATCTGCCAGGGTGTCGAAATTGCCCCACAACACGGTTTCTGGTTTGACGCCAAAAGATTCCGCGATGGCAAACAGTGAATCGCCCTGCTGGACGACATATTTCAGCACGTCAATGCGGGGGCGGGTGGGTATGGTGGTGTGAATCACCGCTGCCCGGTGAATTCCCCGGCTCAAGGATGATTGATCCTCATTGAAACTGGGCATTTCCAAGGCAGACCCAGAGGCTTGCTGGCTTTCTGACCCCTGCTCCTCTTCTCCTCCCCCCGCCAAGGCAGGAAGGGAAGTTTGGATGTTCCCCGATTGAGGATAAAAGGTATTGACAGCCAGCGCGACCAGGGCAACCAGCACGACCACACCCAGGATCGTCAGGATCCTGCGCCCACGTTCCCCAGCCAGAGAACCGGTTAGGAAATCCTTGAGATTGTTTAAAAATCCACCGTCTTGAGGAGCGGAGGGGTTGTTGTTCTCATTCTTTTGCAAATCGTCTTTCATAGAGGGAAACCTCCGCGTACACTATATCACCAGCTGAAAACAGCGTCAAGAAAGCCGTTTTGAGGTTAATAAATCCTTAACAGGAAGGATAATACCCTCCGCAGAGGACCAAGTCACTGATTTCGGCGGGGATGGCTTGTCCGCTGCTGGGCTCTGTGGCACAATAAGTAAGAATTCTGGAAAGGAGCCCAATGTCGCGCTGGACACTATTTTTGATCGTCATGCTGCTCGGTTTAGGATTGGGGCTGGTCTACGGCTGGGTGATCAACCCGGTCAGTTATCAGGACACCACCCTGCATGACCTGCGCATTGACTATAAGACGGACTACACCCTGATGGTTGCCGAAGTCTACCACCAGGAGAACGACCTGGACTGGGCGCTGAACCGCCTGACCCTGCTGAAAGATCCGTCTCCCCTTACCAGCGTCGAGAACGCTCTAAAATTCGCCTCTCAGGCTGAGTACACTCTGCCGGATATGTTCCTGCTGCGAGATTTGCACAACGCCATCAAGGAGACCAACTAAGCCATGGAACAAAATCGCGGCAACTGGTATTTGCTGACCGGTTTGATTCTCGGCTTGGTGATGGGGATCGTTTACTCCTGGGTCATCGCGCCAGTTAAAGAGGTCGACACCCACCCCAACTTGCTGCGCTCCGACTATAAGGACATTTACCGGGAGTTGATCTCGCGGGCCTACCAGGCCAACAACAACCTGCCCCGGGCTGAAGCCCGCCTGGAACTGCTTGGCGATGAAGATCCCGCCTTGTCCCTGGCTGCCCAGGCCCAGCGCTATCTGGCCGAAAGCGGGGACAATCAGACTGCGAAGATCCTTGCCAATCTCTCTGCCGCTCTCCAACAAGCGGCTATCACTGCCGAAACTCCCTTGCCGGCCCCCAGCCCATCACCGGGAGAGAACCTCTCCAGCAGCGGGACCCTGGAAAGTTCTTCTGATAGCAGCGGGACTGCTGCCGGGAGAACCCCAACCCCCGGAGAAGAATCGACTGAACCAACTCTGACGCCTACCAATTCGCCCCCCTTCATCCTTCAGGATTCATCAGCTATCTGTGATCCCACGCTGGGAGAACCCTTGATCCAGGTAATCGCCACGGATGGGGAAGGAGAAGGCGTGCCTGGGGTAGGATTGGAAATCTCCCTGGGGGCTGATCCCAAGGAGGTATTTTACACGGGATTAAAACCGGAGCTTGGTTTAGGATACGCGGATTACCTGGCAGAGCCGGGACTGACGTACCAATTAGAAGTACCAGATAGCGGTCTGCTGATTCCTGACATTGAAGTGCCATCCTGCCAGACCGAGGAAGGCGACAGCTACTGGGGAAGCTGGGAAATTTACATCACCCATCCCAACTGAATCACTCCCCACCATTCCTGATCCCGATCCAGAAGTGGTCCGGGAGCACTTTGTCGTTCTTGAGAACCAGGATCTTCCCAATCCGGAGAGGCTCCTGGCTCTTTTTAGTGCGAGCCCCTTTTTTCTTACCATTTCCCGCTGTGATGGTCTGGGGGTGTACATAACATAAATCAGGATTGACGCCGTACTTCTCTTGATAGTAGCGGGCTGCTTTTTCCACTTTGCTGGGGATGCTGGACTTGTGATCATTGTCAAACCACAACATTCCGATTTCCATATTGTTCTTCCTCTGCGCCAGCGTCTATCTGGCAATCCTTATTAGAACATTTGTTCTATTCTATTATAGCGAATAATTCTTATATTTGCAAGAGCGGTGCCAGCAGTTCTCCCCTAACTATCTGAGCGTCTTTTCTCACATTCCAAAGCGGATATAATGGTGACATGGCTAAAGCATATTTTCAATATATTTGTCAGGAATGCGGCTACTCCAATCCCCGGTATCTGGGGCGCTGTCCAAACTGCAACAGCTGGAATACCATGGTCGAAGAGCGTGTAGAAAAAGGCTCCACCACAGCCGCTTCATCCTCTTCCCGATTTAATGCAACATCCGTGCCGAAACCCATCCAGGACATTCAATCTGACGAGGGCAGAAGAATCCATCTCAAAGGCGAGGAATTTTCACGCGTGCTGGGAGGGGGTTTGGTCCCGGGATCGATCAACCTGATTGGCGGTGATCCCGGTATCGGAAAATCAACCCTGCTGCTGCAAGTCGCTCTCGAACTGGCGGAGAGCTTTTCCGTACTCTACGTCTCAGGAGAAGAATCCGAGCAGCAGATCAAAATGCGCGCCGACCGCCTGCAGCGCGATTCGGACGGGAATCCCCTGGAACTTCCCCGGCAGCTGCTGCTGGTCACAGAAACCAACCTGGAAGCGATCCTCGATCACGCCGACAGCACCCAGCCCACTTTGCTGATCGTGGATTCGATCCAGACCAGCTACCTGCCCGAGCTGTCCTCCTCGGCGGGCTCCGTGACCCAGGTCCGGGAAAGCGCTTCCCGCCTCAGAGAATACGCCAAGAAGACCGGGACCAGTATATTCTTGATCGGTCATGTCACCAAAGAAGGCACGATTGCCGGACCCAGGGTGCTGGAGCATATCGTTGACACGGTGCTCTACCTGGAAGGCGACCGCTACCAGGCTTACCGCCTGTTGCGGTCCGTCAAGAATCGTTTTGGAGCAACCTCGGAAGTCGGGGTCTTTGAAATGCGGGAACGGGGCATGATAGAAATATCCAATCCCTCGGAGGCCTTCCTGGCAGAACGCATGGTCAACGCTCCCGGATCGGCGATCGCGGTCACCATGGAGGGCACCCGACCGATTCTGATTGAGATCCAGGGCTTGACGAATCCAACCACATTCGGGAATCCCCGCCGCACACCGAACGGGATCGAATTCAACCGCCTGCTGCTGATCAGCGCCGTGCTCACCCGGCGGGCCGGAATCAAGCTCACCGACCAGGACGTGTATGTCAATGTCGTGGGGGGGCTGAAGATCAGTGAACCGGCTGCGGATCTGGCCACAGCCGCCGCCATCGCCAGCTCGGTCAAGGACCGGCCGGTCAAGGCTGATACTATCCTGATCGGCGAGATCGGGCTCTCGGGGGAACTGCGCCTGGCCAGCCGCATGAGCGACCGACTGGGGGAAGCTGCCAAACTGGGATTCAAATCGGCGATCGTTCCCAAACAGCTCAGGGGCGCGAGCTATAACTGGCCGAAAGGACTGGAAGTGATTGAGGTTCGGTCCCTGGACCAGGCGCTGAAAGCCTCCCTGCTCAATAAGTGATATGGTATCCGAACAGAATTCTATAAAAATCGGTCCGCTTCAGGTGGAGGGGGACCTGATCCTGGCCCCAATGGACGGCTATACCAGCTGGCCTTTCCGGTCCCTGTGCCGGGAGCTGGGATCCGCGATCAGCTACACGGAATTCATCAAGGCCGGAGATGTGCTGGACCGGCCGGATTACATCCAGTCCAAGGTCCAATTCACCGAAAGTGAACGCCCTGTTTTCTTCCAGGTCTACGGCAATGACCCCCAGGCCATCCTGCAGGCTGCCCAAGAACTGGTTAGACTTGAGCCGGATGGGATCGATGTCAACATGGGCTGCCCCAACCGGTCCATCGCCGGCAGAGGTGCCGGGGCAGGGTTGATGCGGACCCCGCTGGTGGCCGCCCGGATCATCAAAGAGCTCAGTGCGGAGTTGGCCATCCCGGTCACCGCGAAGATCCGGACAGGCTGGAAGGACTGTCAAAACGCGGCCCTGCTAGCCGGGATCATTGAGCGCTTTGGTGGAAAGCTGGTGGCAGTCCATGCCCGCTCCAAGGAAATGGGCCATGAAGGATCTCCCGATCTGGCTGCCCTGGCTGAAATTAAAAGCAGATTGAAAATCCCGGTATTGGGCAATGGGGGAATAAAAAAAGTCAGGGATATCCAGGTCATGAAGGAAGCGACCGGATGTGACGGGGTGATGATCGGCCGGGCCGCACTGACCAATCCCTGGATTTTCAGCAGACGGGACCGGGAAGAAATCTCCCCCCTGGAAGTTAAGGAATTACTGGAAGAGCACCTGGAGCGTTCTCTGTCCTTCTACGGTGAGGACGATGGCTTGGTGCTGTTTCGCAAATTCGCAGCGGCCTATCTGGAGCCCTACAGCCTGGAAGATGACCGCAGGAAAGACCTGCTCACCGAAAGAGACCCTTATGAGTTCAAAGATAAAGTGAACCGCATCTTCAGCGATCTCCGGTAAGGGCGGGCGGTTCGGCCGGTAGGCGTAAATAAATCATAGGGGGTAAAAAATGAGATCAAACAAACCAGGTCACCCATTCCCTTCACGGAAATCTAATCGCCTGCGGGGATATGATTACAGACAACCAGGTGGTTATTTCATTACCATCTGAACAAAAAACATGGCCCACCTATTCGGACAGGTTGAGAATGGAACAATGATCCCAAATCAATTTGGGTCTGTTGTTGAGAACGAATGGTTTCTTTCAGCAAAAATCAGAGAACATGTTAAACTCTTTGAAGATGAATTTGTCTTGATGCCCAATCACATCCATGGAATTATTTGGATTCTGGAATCAATTGAATCCATACAAGAACCCAAAAACCAGCCTTCGGGGCCATTTTCAGAGTGACATCAAAGTGACATTAAACTGTAATGCTCATCCTATAAGCACGGCTGAACGTGCGCCCGGGCATGCTCGGGGTTCGATCACGGGAAATGCAAAACCAAGGAGGCTTCTTCACA
>JARROG010000027.1:0-10356 GCA_037384185.1 Anaerolineales bacterium
TTTTTCCCAGACCTGATTTGCAGTCAGTGCAGGGGGTTCTCCAGAGAGATTGGCCGATGTGGCTGCCAATGGGCCAGTCACCCTTATCATAGCTCTGGCAGAATCGAGGTCTGGGATTCGCACACCGATGGTAGGGCTGGGTGAGAGGTTGTCCGGTAGGGATGGCAGCAGGGGGAGGACCAGCGTCAGAGCTCCCGGCCAGAATCGTTCTGCCAATCGTTCGGCTGAAGAGGAGAGAGGTGGCGTGATATCGCGCAAGTCTTCGAGATCAGCCAGCAGGATAGGAATGGCTTTTTGGTGGGAGCGGTCCTTGACGTGATAGATCCTCTCGATAGCCTCTTTCTGAAACGCGCAGGCACCGATGCCGTATACGGTATCCGTTGGAAAGGCAATCAATTTTCCGGAGCGGACTAGTTTTGCGGCACGAGCAAGAGCCAGGGACTGGTCGATGGGCAGGATTTCTGTAGTTTGGTTCATGGGCATAGAATGGATAAATAGCGATCACGTCCAGCAAGGTCTTGTTCGAGTTTAATGGAGATCCCCGGCCAGACGTCATGGGCGAGTTCAAGGGCAGCTGCCCCAGTGTCCTCATCAATCTCCAGGAAAACAGCACCTCCGGGTTTAATGGAACCCCGGGCATCTTGCAGAACCCGTTTGATGTAGTGCAGTCCATCCGCTCCGCCGTCCAGGGCCAGGGTAGGCTCGGTTTGGAAGACCGCTAATTCATGAAGTTTTTCTGTAGGGATGTATGGGAGATTGGCAACTAACAAATCTACCTTTCCCTGTACGTCCTGCAGCAGATCGCGCTCCAGAAATTCGATCTGACCCAAGACTCCATGGCGCAAGGCATTCGCCCTGGCAATTTCCAGAGCTTGTGGGGAGATGTCGGTTGCGCTGATCTTGAGGTCGGGGAGCTTAACTGCCAGGGATATGGCGATACACCCGCAGCCTGTTCCCAGTTCCAGACATGTCCGCCGCTGGGGGTGTTCTTCCAGCCAGTCCAATGCCATTTCTACCAGTCCTTCTGTTTCCGGCCTTGGTATAAGTACCTGGGGGTCGATCTGGAAAGACAGCTTGCAAAACTCCCATTCTCCCAGCACGTAGGGCAGGGGAGTCCCATCCTGGATCTGGTCTAAAGCCATCTGCAATTCCTCGCTTTGGTGAGGGTCCAGGGCAGGGTCAGGATGGGCCAATATTTGGGCCCGATCCAGGCCGGTGATATGCGAAAGCAGTTCTAACGCATCCAGGATGGGGGATTCACTGTGCGGTCGAATAAGTTCCTGGATCTCTTTGAACAGCGGCGGAGAACCTTGGTCTTTATTCGTCAAAGCCAGCTTCAGCGAGGCGTTTGGCTTCATCTTCGGTTGCCAGTTCCTCAATAAATGGATCAATTTCCCCGTCCAGGACCGAAGCCAGCTGGTGGACCGAAAAGTTGATCCGATGATCAGTGATGCGGGATTGAGGATAATTATAGGTGCGGATCTTTTCCGAGCGGTCGCCGGAACCAACCTGGGAGCGGCGATCCGCGTCCTGTTTTTCTCTCCGTTTGGCTTCTTCGATCTCGTACAGACGGGCTTTGAGGATGCTCATCGCCCGGGCTCTATTCTGAGCCTGGGAGCGCTCATCCTGGCACTGGACGACAATCCCGGTGGGTTTATGGGTCAGCCGGATAGCCGTGGAGTTCTTCTGGACGCTCTGGCCTCCCGGTCCTCCAGCCTTGTAGACATCCATTTCAATATCACTGGCTGGGATATCGACTTCATCGACATCATCTACTTCTGCCAGGACAGCGACAGTCGCGGTGGAGGTGTGGATGCGGCCCTGGGATTCCGTTTCTGGAACGCGCTGGACGCGGTGAACGCCGGACTCATATTTCAGCTTCGAATAGGCTCCCCTTCCTTTGATCAATGCTGAAACTTCTTTAAGGCCGCCTACCCCAGTTTCGTTGATGGACATGACCTCGACTTTCCAGCCTTTTCTTTCAGCATAACGGCTGTACATTCGAAAGAGGTCTCCTGCGAACAAACCGGCTTCATCGCCTCCTGCGCCAGCCCTGATCTCGAGGATAACGTTGCGGTCATCACGGGGATCCTTGGGGACCAACATGCGCTTTAACTGATCTTCTAAGACCTCAATTCTGGCGGTCAGTCTCTGAATTTCCAGCTCTGCCAGCTCTTGCATTTCCGACTCGGCGCTTTCCGCCAAAGTATGCGCTTCATCCAGCTGTGAAAGAGACTCTCGGTATTCCTGGATTTTTTCTATGAATGGGTCCAGGTCAGCTTTTTCCTTTCCGAGCTCGGCTGCCAGCTGATAATCTTCGCCAACAGTCAGCAGCTGTTGGTTGACTTCCTGATAACGTTCTTCAATACCTTCTAATTTTTCCAGGAGCATTTTCATAGCGATTCCATTTATCCTTCCTGTTTCGGTTGCTGGAAAATTATACCATTTGACACCTCACGTGCTGTCCTGCTGGGTTGAGGAGTGAGGTAGAGCTATTTCTCATCCAAGATGGTATTTACTCACTGGATTTTTCTACCAGAGCAAGAATGAGTTTTGGGAGTATTTCTTTGCCTCTAACGTTGCATACCCTTGCTCTTCATGCTATAATTCAATCGTTCAAACCCCTCATTAAGGATAAATTGAACCTGGCTTATTCCCCAAAAACGCAATCCTGCGCATATGTTGGTGCATGAGGTTGGAGATTCCTCCAATTACTATCACAGTGTGTTATCACCCTATCAAGCTTACCCCCATTGAGAGAACGTATGAATATTAAAGAATTGATTGATAAGCCCCTGGCTGATCTTCGTAAGATTGCAGAAGATCTCGATGTCCCACGGGCGAATTGGCTTAAAAAAGAAGCACTAATGCTGGAGATTCAGCGGGCAGATGCTGAACTGAACGGCCGTGAGGTCCGGGGCGGTGTCTTAGAGATCATGAGTGAAGGGATCGGCTTCCTGCGTTCGGCAGATTATATGTCCGGTCCGGATGATATCTATGTCTCCCAATCCCAGATCAGGCGGTTCGATCTTCGCAGCGGGGATCTGGTGATCGGCCATGTCCGGCCTCCCCGAAATTCCGAACGACATTATGGTTTGCTGAAAGCAGAAAGCGTCAATGGCATGGAGCCCAAGGAAGCCAAACGGCGGCCTGAATTTCGCTCCTTGATCCCTATCTTCCCCAATGAACGCTTTGACCTGGAAACTTCTCCCCACATCACCTCCACCCGGCTGATCAACCTGATCACTCCAGTAGGGAGAGGCCAGCGGGGATTGATCGTTTCCCCGCCTAAAGCCGGGAAAACGACTATTTTGAAGGAAATGACCAATGCCATCTCCGATAAATATCCTGCAGTTCATATGATCGTGGCTTTGATCGGTGAGCGGCCGGAAGAGGTGACAGACATGGATCGCTCTGTAGATGCAGAAGTGATCTCCTCCACATTTGATGAGCCTGTTTCCTCTCATGTACGGGTGGCTGAAATGGTTCTGGAAAGGGCCAAACGTCTGGTGGAATCCGGTATGGATGTGGTGGTGATGCTCGACTCTATCACCCGATTGGCCAGGGCTTACAACCTGGTGGTTACTCCCTCAGGACGCACTCTCTCTGGCGGTATCGATCCTTCCGCTCTCTATCCTCCCAAACGGTTTTTCGGTGCGGCTCGGAATATTGAAGAAGGAGGATCCCTGACTATTATCGGTACCTGCCTGATCGATACCGGATCACGGATGGATGACGTGGTGTATGAAGAATTCAAGGGAACCGGTAATATGGAGCTGCACCTTTCCCGAACCCTGCAGGAACGGCGGGTATTCCCGGCGATTGATATCTCCCGGTCATCCACCCGGCGCGAAGAACTGCTGCTGGGTCCGGATCTGACACCCCGAGTTTGGCTGATGCGCAGAATGTATGATCAAATGGTCTCTGATCCCCCCCATGGAGCGGGCATGGATCAATCCACCGCAACAGAAACCATCCTGAAACGGATCAGTGAGACCAGCAGCAACGAAGAATTCCTGGCTACGCTTAACGAATAGCACCTCCGGGGATATAATAGTAGTTTATGCGTAGGGATATTCTTCTTTCTTGGTTTTTATGGGTTGTTGCTCTCCTGCTGGTTGCTGGTGCTGGCACTTTGGCATACCTGCAGTATTTCACTGACCAGCAGATTACATTTACAGAGACCATGCCCGAACAGGTGGTTGATATCCCTGTGCTGGAACCCCAATCCTATCGTATACCTGATTTTGTCGATCAATCGACCGCCCCGCCGGCTATCACCAGAGCTGCCAAGATGCTGACGGTGATTCCGGAGCGCGAGAACACGCATGTGACCACCTATGTGGTCCAACCGCTGGATTCTCTATTCAGCCTGGCGGAAAAATTCAATCTAACACCGGAAACGATCCTGTGGTCAAATTATGACACTTTGAAGGATAATCCTCACTCACTCCGGCCGGGGATGGAACTTTACATCCCACCGATCAATGGCATTTACTATAAGTGGGAGGTCGGTGATTCTCCGGAATCTGTAGCGACTGAATTTAGGACCGATCCGGAGAAAATCATCAATTGGATCGGAAACGATCTGGACCTGCTGGATCCGGTCATCGAACCGGGAGAGATGGTGATGATCCCTGATGGGAAGCGAGAATTCCAACAGTGGATCATTCCGACCATCGCCAGAGGCGCTGCTGGCGTCTCGTCTGGTGTTTACGGCGAAGGGGCTTGTTCAGGACCATTTGAAGGGCTGTATGGCAGTGGAGGTTTCATCTGGCCAACAGCAGGTCACACACTGTCTGGCAATGATTATTGGTCCGGACACCTGGCGATCGATATCGGCCTGGTGCAAGGCGACCCAATATATGCCGCTGACTCCGGTGTTGTGGTTTTCTCAGGGTGGTCGACGGGCGGTTATGGGAATGTGATCATTATCGACCACGGCACGGGTTATCAAACCCTCTATGCTCACCTCTCAGGCGTTGGCGTGGGTTGTGGACAGAGTGTGGTTCAGGGGCAGACCATTGGTTACGGGGGAAATACCGGAAATTCCACTGGAGCTCACCTGCACTTCGAGGTCCGCTTCCAGGGAGGATTTGTCAACCCCTGGTTTGTCCTTCCTCCCCCCTAAAAAGAATTCGAATAGAAGGAGCTGTTATGGATAAAGAAAATGATCAGAACCTGGATACAGAAATCATTGCAGAAACTGAGAGCTTCCTGGCCTGGCGGGCTGATGAACCCGATGGAGAAAGCACATATCACCTTGAGCTCAATAACCTGACCGTCCATTTCTTTGCAGAGGAGTGGGAAGAGTTCCTTCAATTGGTAGAAATGCTTCTGGAAGAATGATCGTTTGTAGATAATCATTCGGGACCATCAGAGTTAGAAATAGATTGTGAATTACCCGGCACTTACCATTCACCTCCTTGTAATCAAGGAGGTGATTTTCTTTTCGGCTTGAGCTCCCTGGCTGTCTTGAATGGCTGAATCAACCATGATAGACTTACAACACCGCCGTTAACCTCGATCGGCAGCAGCCTCAGGAACGAGAACTCATCAATCACCCAATCAGAACGCTAGGCTGATTGCAGGCAGGATATAATAGATCTATCTGGATCAACCCGGACTCAGCTAGCCTTTTGCATTAGATTTGAGCCTAACCTCAGGGAATGATATGACTTCTACTCTTTATCTGATTGACGGTCACGCGCTTGCTTATCGCACTTATTATGCCTTAACCAGTGGCGGAACCAACTCTGCCCGCTGGCTGACCAGTAAGGGAGAACCAACGGCAGGTATCTATGGTTTCACCAGCGTTCTGCTGAGGTTGCTGGAACAGGAAAGACCGGATTATCTGGCTGTGGTATTTGATACGGGCAAGACTTTTCGGGATGAGCTTTACCCGGAATACAAGGCGACCCGTGAAAAAATGCCAGAGGATCTCCGGCCCCAGATTGATCGCATCCGGGAGCTGGTGGATACTTTCAATATTCCCAGGGCTGAGCTGGAGGGTTATGAGGCAGATGATGTGCTGGGAAGCCTTGCGAATTGGGCGGTAGACCAGGGATTGACTGTTAAGATCATAACTGGAGACCGAGATCTGCTGCAGCTCGTGAACGATCGCATCACTGTAAACCTTCCGGGGAGATCACTGAGTGATGCCCAGGATTACTTTCCTGACGACGTGAAAGAATCGCTTGGCGTCTGGCCAGATCAGGTAGTTGATCTCAAGGCAATCATTGGGGACCGTTCTGATAATATCCCTGGAGTCTATGGTGTGGGGGAGAAGACCGCAGTCAAGCTTCTGGAAAAATATCAGAATCTTGACAATATCTACCAGCATATCGATGAGGTAACTTCCCGATTCCAGACAAAACTTATCGAGGGCAAGGACGAAGCCTATTTGAGTCAGAAGCTGGCTCAGATTGTCAGCAACCTGGATTTGAAAATCGACCTGGATCAGGCCAAGCCGGATAAATTCGATCCCCTCAAAGTCAGGGACCTGTTCCGGGATCTGGAATTCGGGTCACTGCTGAACAGACTGGGCACTGTTGAAGAAATATACGGCAAGACAGTGTCTGAAGGTCAAATTTCAATGTTCAGTGAAGGAGAACCTGAGAAAGGAGAGTTCCTGGCGCAGAGTGATGAGCCTGGATCGATCGGCGTCCGATTGATCACCACAGCTGATGATCTCGAAGCATTGGTTGGAGTCCTCGGTGCTGCTTCTCAGATTGCCTTTGATACTGAAACGACCTCAACAGACCAGATGGAAGCGGAGCTGGTAGGGATCTCGCTGGCAGTGTCTGAGGAGGGTGGTTATTATATTCCTGTCGGCCATCAGAGCGGTGAGCAGCTGAAGCTGGATGTGGTGCTGGACGCCCTGCGGGGCCCCTTAACTGATCCCGATATTCCCAAGTACGGCCATAATCTCAAATATGACTACATCATGCTTGCCAGAGCTGGTTTGCAAGTCACTCCGCTGAGTTTTGACAGCATGATTGCTGAATGGCTCATCAATCCGGATTCCAGGAATCTGGGGTTAAAAAGGTTGGCCTGGGTGCGTTTGAACCGCTCTATGCAGGAGATTGAATCCTTGATCGGCAGAGGTAGGTCCCAGGTCACCATGGCTGAGGTCTCAATTGCGGATACTGCGAGGTATGCAGTAGAGGACGCTGTGGTGGTGTTGATGCTCAAACCCATTCTTGAAAGTGAATTGGACGATACCGGCAGCCGGGAGCTTTTTCAGGACATGGAGATGCCTTTGATCAAGGTCCTGGCAGGAATGGAAATGGAAGGCATCGGCCTGGATACTGATTTCCTAAAGCAAATGTCATCTGAGCTGGAAGAGGATCTGCAGAAATTAGAGCGAGATATCTACCAGGAAGTGGGTTATGAATTCAATCTCAACTCGCCAAAACAACTTTCCCAGGCTCTCTTTAAGGATCTGGGATTGATTCCCCCGGGCCGGGGAGGGAAAACAGCCAGTGGTTATTATTCCACGGCCGCTGACGTTCTTGAGTCATTGCGCAGCCAGCATGCGGTCCCGGCTCTTGTTCTTGAATACCGCGAATATACCAAACTGAAATCAACTTACGTGGATGCCCTGCAAGACCAGGTGAATCCCCGCACCAAGCGTGTGCACACCTCTTATAACCAGACCGGCTCTGTAACTGGCCGAATTGCCTCCACAGATCCAAATTTACAGAATATCCCAATCCGAACTGAACTAGGACGCCAGGTTCGCAGAGCATTCGTTGCCGAGCCGGGCTGGTCTCTGATCGCTATTGACTATTCCCAGATCGAACTGCGGGTGGCAGCCCATATGGCCCAGGACAAAGCGATGCTGGAAGCATTCCGGCAAAATAAAGATATCCATACCACGACTGCGGCAGCCGTTTTGAATATACCCCCGGAGCAAGTAACCAGTGACCAGCGCCGGGATGCCAAAGCGATCAATTTTGGGTTAATATACGGCATGAGCCCTTACGGCCTGACCCAGACCACGGATCTGACCCTGGCTGAAGCAGAAGATTTCGTGGATACTGACTTTAAGCGCTTCCCGGGCATCAAGAAATACCTGGATGATATTCGCGAGCAGGCCCGGACAAAGGGTTATGTGGAGACTTTGCTGGGCAGGAAGCGGTATTTCCCCCGCCTGGCTACAGCCAGCAACCAGAATGAGAAGCGCCGCGAGGAACGGGAGGCGATCAATGCACCCATTCAGGGAACTGCGGCGGATATCATGAAACTGGCGATGATCGCTGTGGATAACGCGCTCGAAAAATCCGGTTTAAAAGCAAGGATGCTGCTTCAGGTCCATGACGAGTTAGTGCTGGAAGCTCCTCAAGAAGAAGTTAAGGGGACTATTGAGCTTGTACAATCTGCCATGGAGGATGTATACTCATTGGAGATTCCCCTGACCACGGAAGCGCAGTATGGGAAGGATTGGGGTTCACTGGAGAAGTACACTGAGTAAAGAACACCGGATGAGATCCATATGACCGAAGAGAATCAAGAGCTGCAAAATCTGATATCGAAAGGCAATTCCGCTGCCTGGGATAAGAATTGGAACGACGCTGCTGTCTATTACCAGCAGGCTCTAGATATCGATCCCAACAATTTTAAAGCCCTGACCAATATCGGGCTGGCATACTATGAGATGCGGGAATACCGGGAAGCTTTAGAAGCTTACCGCAGAGCAGTTGATCTGGATGCAGATGATCCTGCGCCATATGAAAAAATGTTCCTCATTTACAGGGACATAGACCAAAAACCCGAAGCGGTCAAAGTTGCCTTGCAAGCTGCCGAATCTCACCTGGACAATGAAGATATCCAAAAAGCCATTGAGAATTGGAAGCGGGTTCTCGAACTGGATATCCATAATATCAAAGCTCATGCCAGACTGGGGATGGTCTATGTGAGGCTGGGAAGGAAGTAGCTGGCAGTCAGTGAATATATCAATACCGCCAGTTTGCTGCAGATGAGCGGTAATTCAGAAAAAGCAGCGGAATCCATTGACCGTGCGCTGAAATGTTCTCCTGAAAATATCATTGCTCTGCGGGCTAAAGAAATTCTCCACCAGGGTAGACAGCTTCCTCTTCCAGAGCCTATCGTTAAGGAGCCTGAACTGGAAATTATCCCAGAGGCTCCCAGACTGCAGTCGCCTGAACAAGAAGAGCCAACCGTATACGCTGACCCCATCGCAGAGGCGGTTGAGAAGTCGTTGGTTATCCTCGCTGAAGCGCTTTTTGAAGAGGAGATCCTTGTGGAGGGGGGAAAGGCGCCAGCTGGCAGGGATCTTGATTCAGCTTTGAGCTGGAATGCTGAAAACGATGATGGTTTCGAGGATGAGGTCGATGATGCCAGCATGCTGAAGATCCATGTCTCCCAGACCATCGAAGCTTATTCGGCTGGAAACGAAAAGGATGCTGCGGATCATCTTAAGTCCGCTGTCGATGCTGGTTATACAAACCCAGCGGCATTTTACCTGCTCGGGTACTTATTCAGTAATCTGGGCCGTATGGAAAGCGCCGTCCGATCTTTGAACAGATCTGTTTCCAATGAGAGATTCGCTCTGGCTTCCCGCCTATTGCTGGCAAACTATTATGCCAGTATGGATCAGTGGGTTGATGCCCGCCGGGAATACTTAGAAGCGCTGCGGATCGCTGATACCTCTCTGGCAGAGAAACAGGATGTTGAGGACCTGGTTCATCTCTATGAAGTGATGATAGATGATCTCGAACAGCAGGAGGGGGATGAAGCATATATTGAAATGAGCAACCATATCAAAGATATGCTGCTGCGGCCTGACTGGAAGGATATTCTCGGAGATCTGAGGTCAAAGGAAAAAACTGAAGACGGTTTCTTCCTTCCCCAGCTGGATGCCCTGTTGGATGACCGCAGAAGCCAGATCATGGGCGTGCACCGCACTATTATGGAATTGGGACAGGAAGGACATTATGGCGCGGCAATGGAGATGGCGTTCTTTGCCTTGCGAAATGCTCCTACCTTCCTTCCGCTCCATGTTACGATAGGCGACCTGTTGATGCAGGAAGGGAAGATATCAGGTGCAGTTACCAAGTATTTGGCAGTGGCGGACGTTTATACCGTTCAGGGCAAGACAGAACGTGCATTAGCGATGTTGAACAAAGTGGTGGAATTGCAACCCATGAATATTGAGATCCGCCAGCGCAGAATCGACTTACTGGAAGAATACGGCCAGGAAGAAGAGGCTATTCAGGAATATATTAACCTGGCTGATGTGTTCTTTTCCCTGGCTGAATTGGACAGCGCTCGTTCTTCATACGTTAAGGCCTAGGCACTCTCTAAATCACTGGCAGATAGTGGCAGGTCTCG
>JARROG010000028.1:0-18725 GCA_037384185.1 Anaerolineales bacterium
TGAGGATGAGATGGTGACTTCCAGTGTGTGGACACCGCTGGAAACGATGCTGGATTGGTAGCGGACCAGATAGGTGCTGCGGAGCGGTTTTAGCAGTTGGCCTGGATCTGCGAGAGGCTCTTCGCCTGAGTAAGTCAGGTATTGTCCTCCTGTTTGTCTGGACAAGTCCTCTAATCTGGAAGCACCTTCTGTATCAAAGAATGCCGGTGAGGAGACCAGAATATTGTAAAGCAATACCTGGTTGTCCCGTGCCTGGGAAGTCAGACTCTCTAGAGAGGAGTAGCTATCTGAGGATGGTTGTGCTGAAAATAATAGCACGACTTTCTTCATCCCGGCCTGATCGACTGGGTCTGCGGCAATTTCAATAGCCCGGGAAAGGACTTGGAAATCGGACTGGCTTTCACGCAGCGGAGGATCATACTCCGTGAGGGCTGCTGCCCATTCGTTTCGGTCTGTCAGGTGGACAGCTTCCAATCCGGTATTGGTCACTAGACTTAGATCGTCCGGTGAGGAATCCAGGGGCTGACTGACCCAATTCAGCAGGGTCTCCTTGATGAAATCAAAGCGAGAATTGCCGTTGATATCCTGGATTGCGAAGGGACTGGAGATATTAAAGGCCACCACTAACTGGATGCCGGGCTTCAGTTCTTGAAATTCTGCCAGATCGCGCTGCAGACCATCTTCATGAAGCGTTATCAGGTCTTCGGTCAAGCCCAGCAGAGGGCTGCCATTCCGATCCCGGGGATCAAGATAGAATGTGATCTCCGGATACCTGTCCAGCTCCGGGACCGTCAAATCCACAGACCTGTCCAACTGCGCGAAGGCTGAGGAATTTACGAACAACCCGGCAAACAGAAGGAAAGCCAGGCTGATAAGGGTTTGTAGAAATCGTTTCATTTTCATCAAATCTCTGTGCCATTGTACCAAAAAGCCAGCCTGCCCAGCACAAACTTAAGTCAAGCAGGACCTGGAGAGATTTAGTCCGTCAGTTGAAAGATTTCCAATGTGATAGAATTTGGGGTGTTGAACATGGCTTTTCGACCTCTTACAGGTTGGTTATGACGGAATTTATCCTGGCATCACAATCTCCCAGACGCAAACAACTGCTTGGAAATCTGGTTGAGAGCTTTTTTACTATCAACCCGGATATCGAGGAGGTTCAAGATCCAAGCGAGACACCTGTAGAATATGTGACCCGGACGGCCAGAGAAAAAGCTCTGAGTGTTGGGAATAAGATCTCACCGGATCGAGATAGGGACTGGATTATTTTAGCCGCTGACACGATTGTGGTCGCAGGTGATAAAATTCTCGGAAAACCGCTCGATGAGGAAGATGCCATCAGGATCCTGACAGAAATTAGAGGAAAAAGCCATCTTGTTTACTCAGGAATTGTTGTTTATGATCTTTCCCGGGAGGCACTCAGAACTAACGCGGTTTGTTCTGAAGTGTTGATGAGGGAGTATACTGATAAGGAAATCAAGGAGTATGCTGCCAGCGGAGATCCCCTGGATAAAGCAGGCGCTTATGCAATCCAGAGTCCATCTTTCAACCCGGCTCCGGATTTCAAAGATTGTTATGCCAATGTGATGGGCCTGCCGCTATGTCATCTCTTCTTACTGGTGCGGGAGATGAGGGGAAATGCCTATGAGGATGTGGCGGACCGCTGTCAGGAATGTCTCAACTCTCAATGTCCGGTATTCGCCGGCATCTTGAACCCGGCTGGTGGACAAGTTTGATGAGCACAACGATATGAAAAAAATTGTTCTGATCCTGATTCTGCTGGCTTTGCTGGCAGGATGCACAAAAGCAAATACAGAAGGTACCCAGCAATTTGAGGAGACACCCACTCCCGGCCTGGCTACCCCCATGGTCCAAACCACCCAGGCACCTGACGTGGAGCAGGCTGCAGTTGCTTTCCTGGAAAGCTGGAAGGCCAGTGATTTCAGTGCCATGTATGCTTTGCTGAGCCCCGAAAGTCAGGCTCAGATCAGTGAAGAGGATTTCTCTGCCCTCTACTATGACTTTGCAGTAGAGCTGGCTATGGAGTCCCTGGATTACTCGATCCTGTCATCATTCGTCGATCCCAGCCAAGCACAAGTGGCTGTGTCTGTGAGGTACGAGAGCGCATTGATCGATGAACTCAGCAGAGACATCATTCTCCAGCTGAAGGTCATTGATGGCCAATGGAGGATTGAGTGGGCCCGGGAAATGGTATTTCCGGAAATGCAGGGAGAGAATCAGATTGAGCTCACCCGGCTGGTCCCTTCCCGCGGCAACATATACGACCGGAACGGCAGTGTAATCGCCGGCTACTCAGAGGCGGTCTCCCTGGGCTTGACCCCTTCCCAGATCAAGCCGAAAAAAGAGGAGAATCTGCTAGATGAGCTGGGAAGAGATCTGGATATCCCCCCAGAGGTGATTTATGCCATGTATGAGGATTATCCTCCCGGAGTGGATTGGTATCTCCCGCTTGGCGCCATTGCTATGGATAAAATCGAACCCCGCCTGGGTATCCTGGAATCTTACACCAATACTGGGCTGCTGTTGAGGACTTTTGATGGTCGCTATTATTACGACGGCGGCGTGGCTCCTCAAGCTGTGGGCTATGTGCGCTGGATCCAGGAAGCTGAACTGGATTCCTATCGCATCCAGGGGTATTCAAAGGGTGAGAAGGTAGGCGGCCAGGGTTTGGAACTGTGGGGTGAACCCTATCTGGTGGGAGATCGGGGAGGGATTCTCTATGTTGTGGATGCCGAAGGGGAGAAAATCGCCCAGCTGGACCGCAAAGAAGCAGCCCCCGCCTCGGAAATTTACACCACCTTTGATAAGGATTTCCAGGTGGAAGTCCAGAAAGCGTTGTACGGATACAATGGTGCCGTGGTTGTCATGGAGCTGGATACGGGACGGATCCTGGCAATGGTATCCAATCCCCATTTTGATCCGAACGCTTTCAATTCCGATTATTACAATTCTTCCTTCCTGCTTCAAGATTATTACAAGCCGGATCAGAAATCACCCTTTTTGAACAGGGCTACCCAGGGTTTGTATCCTTTGGGCTCTGTTTTTAAGATCATGACCATGGCTGCGGCTCTGGAAACCGGTGAATTCACTGCAGATGATGTGTACGACTGTGGATATTTCTTCGAGGAGCTGCCTGGCGTAAGATTGAATGACTGGACCTACGACCATTTTTTGGAGGATGATAAGACTCCGCCAAGTGGTCCGCTGACGCTCTCAGAAGGCCTGATGCGCTCCTGCAATCCCTGGTTCTGGCATATCGGCCTTCATCTCTATGAGAACGGCTATCCTACTGCAGTCTCGGATATGGCAAAGGGTTTCGGCCTGGGCTCCCCGACAGGAATCGAGAGCATTGAAGAAGAAGCTGGTAATATCCCTGCTCCTGGATCTGCCTTAGATGCAACAAACCAGGCAATCGGCCAAGGTGATACCCATGGAGAAGAATTGTTCAGCTTTGAACCAGATCCCGTGGGAGAATTGCCGATCAGCAGTCAGACCCTGACCACAATCACCAACGCTATGATTCAGGTCGTAGAAAATCCCCGGGGAACCGCAACCTTCCGGATGAGAGGCCTGACAGACACAATTCCAATTGCTGGAAAGACCGGGACCGCAGAATCAGGATCAGGAGAATCCCATGCCTGGTTTGCGGGTTACACGAATGTTCAAAACGAGAATAAACCTGACATCGCTGTGGTCGTGATTGGAGAGAACGCTGGAGAGGGTTCAGATGTCGCCGCACCGATCTTCCGGCGGGTTGTCGAGTTGTATTTTAACCAGGTGCTGCGCTACTATCCCTGGGAATCTGAGATTGGTGTCTGGTACGTGCCAGATGAGAATGGAGAGTGATCTTATCGGTGAGGGAAATTCATCGCTAACTGAAGAGGCCCGAGGACGAGTCATCCAGGCACAATCTGGTTTTTTTGACGTGGAAACAAGACAGGGGGTGGTGGTCTGCCAGCTGAGGGGTAAATTGAAAAAGGGGCGGAAGGAAGGGGATATCATCGCGATTGGTGACTGGGTCCAGATTTCGATCCAGGAACCCGGAAAAGGGATGATCGAAGAAGTCGAACCCCGCCGGTCCATGCTGTACCGGATGGCACCCACGCCGCGAGGGGAATATCAACAGGTGCTGGTGGCCAATCTGGACCTCGCAGTCTTTGTATTCTCGATCGTTCAACCCGAACCGCGCTTAGGCATGCTGGATCGATTCCTGGTCATTGCAGAGAAAGAAGGGCTTCATTCCCTGATTGTCGTCAACAAGATCGATCTCGGTGGTAAACGCCAGGCAAAGAATCTCTTCCAACGTTATCAGAAGATCGGTTATCCAGTGTTATATACTTCTGCCGAAACGAAGCGAGGTCTGCGGAAGCTGGAAAAACACCTGGTTGGCAAAACCAGTTTATTTGCTGGCCCGTCTGGTGCTGGAAAATCCAGCCTGTTAAATGCCATTCAGCCTGGACTGGGTTTGGCTATCAACGCGGTGAGTGAAGGCACTAAAAAAGGAAAGCACACCACAGTGTCCCGGAAACTCGTGCCCCTCAGCAAGGGGGGATATGTAGCGGATACACCGGGATTGAAAGCACTGGATTTGTGGGATATCACTCCCGAAGAGGTGGACGGATACTTCAGGGAAATCAGCAAAACATTGAAGAACTGCCGGTTCAGTGATTGCACCCACACCCATGAACCAGGCTGTGCAGTGATTGAGGCTGTCGAGAAAGGAGAGATCCACACCGAACGGTATGAATCCTATTTGCGCCTGAGGGAAGTGGAAGAAGATAAGATTCCATGGTTCTAAAACGGATTGTTTTCTTCCTAACCCTCATAATCCTCATTCTGGGAGCCTCAGCCTGTGGAGCTGAGGTACCTGATGCCCTGCGCCTTCCTGAGCTTGACCAGCAGCTCCCTGCTCCCACTTCCAATCCGACCCCCGTTCCGGAGCGAGTACTCTCTATTTGTCTGGGGGATGAACCGCGATCGCTTTTTATCTACGGTGATCAGTCCACATCAGCTCGGATTATTCGCCAGGCTCTGAGCGACGACCCTGTGGACGAAGTGAACCTGCAGGCTGTTCCTGTACTGCTTCGGGAAATCCCCAGTCAGGAAAACGGGTTGGTTCAAAAAAGGACTGTGGAGGTTTTTCCAGGGGAGGAACTGGTTGATGCGCGGGGTAACATTACCTTCCTCGCCAGCGGCGTGGAATACCGCCCGAGTGGTTGCACCAGCCAGGATTGCTGGGAGATCTACGGGCAGCAGCCTTCTGTGGAGCTGGACCAGATCGAAATCCACTACAGCATTAACTCTGGTTTTCAGTGGTCTGACGGAGAACCAGTTACCCTGGACGATTCCCTGTTCTCATATCAAACAGCTGCACTGATCTACGGGTCCGCCGGTCCTGGTCAGCTTCGTTATACGGCCAGCTATGAACTGGGGGAGGATGATAACCTGATTTGGCGGGGTCTGCCGGGATATCAGGGAGTGTATTCCTACCAGGATTTCTTCTTCGCGCCGCTTCCCCGGCATCAATTGGCGAATTTTACCAAGGAAGAATTCTTAACCGCACCCCAGAGCAATTTTCAGCCGCTGGGATGGGGAGCTTACCAGGTCGTTGAATGGATAACTGGCGACCATCTCACTTTGCATAGCAACCCCAACTATTATCGTGCTGGTGAGGGTCTTCCGTATTTTGATTCCCTGGTGTTTCGCTTTGTGAATGGTGGTGAAGAAGCTCTGGCTGCGGTCCGCTCCGGCGAATGCCAGATCGCTGCTAATCTCCCAGATTTATTGACAGTCCAGAGGGAATTGGTGAGAGATCAAGAGGATGGCATCCTGGCTGTTTATACAGATGAAGGCAGTGCCTGGGAGCAGATCAGCTTCGGGATCGAGTCTCTCGGCAGGCGCCTGGTGCCGCTCCAGGACAAGGAACTTCGGGTGGCATTGGCAGGATGTATTGATCGGGAGAGCATTTCCAGGGCTCGCTTGGATGCTGGAGACGTGGTCGATGATTTCCTCCTTCCAGGAAGCTTGCCAGAAGATCCTGGTGGATCTCTGCCTTACCAGCCGGCCGAAGCTGGTTTGAGGCTCAAGGAACTGGGTTGGGTTGACCAGGATGGTGATCCAGAGACCCCCCGAGTCGCTCAGGGTGTGGAGGGTATTCCAGACGGGCGTCCATTGGCTTTCACACTGCTGGCGGCAGAATCCCAAGAAAAATCAATCACAGTGGATTATATTCGGGAAGGACTCAAGGATTGCGGGGTAGGGGTGGAGATCGAGGCGATGCCCGCTGCCCAACTCTTGGCTTCCGGCCCTGAGGGTGGACCTGTATTCAGCAGAGATTTCGACCTGGCCTACTTCGCCTGGGCAGCTGGAAAATATCAACCTTGCCGCTTGTTCACCAGCGCAGAGATTCCCGGGATCTATCCTGCTCATCCCAAGGGGTGGGGAGGAGTAAATGCGACGGGTTACAGCAATGAGGAATTTGATCAAGCATGTCTGGCAGTCAGCACCAATCTGCCGGATTCGGAGATCTCCCTGGATGCGCAAGATAAGCTGGTGGAAATCTTCAGGTCTGATCTACCGGTCCTGCCATTATTTTTCCGCCAGGATCTTATTATCGCCTCACCACAGATATCTGGGTTGGCCAGCGGGACGTACGATCTATTTTGGAATATTGAAGCCCTTGAATGACGAAAATCACTACATCTGCTGGATGAATACCATACTTGAGAACTATATTAATACTATTCCAGAGTATTTACCAACTAAATTAACTCGTGGTATGGTAGAATGCGTATCTGATAACAGCCAAAAACTGACGAAAATTGATAATTCTTAGCTTACTTACCCCCCAAAAGTAGTAATTTCATTATCCCACTTGAGCTGATGGGAATTTTTTAGCTCATTGTCATCGTAGATTTCTATAACACACCGCGGTTGCAGGTGCGCAGGAGGTAGAAAACTTGGAAGATAGAGATGTGATTCTTGATATACAGAATCTAAGAACAACCTTTGCGACTCAAGAAGGGTTGGTTCATGCAGTAAATGGCATTACCTATCAACTTCACTCCGGGGAGACTTTAGGAGTAGTTGGTGAAAGCGGCTGCGGAAAAAGCGTATCGATGCTTTCGGTGATGCGGCTTTTGGAGATTCCACCGGCCAAGATCATGGCTGATGCGATCTATTTCAAAGGCGAAAATTTGATGGAAATCCCGGATACTGAGATGCGCAAGATCAGGGGAAGCAAGATTGCCATGATCTTCCAGGATCCGATGACTTCCTTGAATCCGGTTCTGACAATCGGTTTCCAAATCAAGGAACCACTTAAGCTTCATCTGGGTATGGATGATGCGGCTGCCGAAGCACGCGCGGCTGAACTATTGAAGCTGGTTGGCATTCCAGATGCCGAAAGTCGATTGGATGATTATCCTCATCAGTTCTCGGGCGGTATGCGCCAACGGGCGATGATCGCTATCTCTCTAGCATGTAATCCCACCCTGCTTATCGCTGATGAGCCGACAACAGCCCTCGATGTAACCATTCAAGCGCAGCTGGTCGAGCTCGTCAAAGGGCTCCAGGCCGAACTTGGAATGGCACTGATCTGGATCACCCACGATCTTGGCGTGGTTGCCGGGTTGGCAGAGCGGGTGATCGTGATGTATGCCGGTTTTGTCGTAGAAGATGCTCCGGTGGACTCCCTTTATGAAGATCCCCGCCATCCTTATACATTCTCTTTGTTGAAATCCCTGCCTAAGATCAATGAGAAGCCGGGTGATAAATTGGAAACAATAGAAGGTCTGCCACCAGATTTGCTGGAACTCCCTGTTGGCTGCCCTTTTGTTCCTCGCTGCAGTTTTGCAAAGGATAAGTGCAAGCAAGAAAACCCGCCATTGGAAGAAATCTCCCTGGATCACAGGATTGCCTGCTGGGTGGATATTAGGACAGGAGAACTTCGATGAGCGACAACAAGGTGCTGGTCCGGGTTGAACACCTGGTCAAATATTTCCCCATCACGCGGGGCATCCTCTTTCAAAAGGAAGTGGGAGCAGTCAAAGCAGTTGATGATGTCAGCTTTGAAATTCGAAAAGGCGAAACGCTTGGCCTGGTAGGTGAAAGCGGCTGCGGGAAAACCACAACCGGTCGAACAATCCTCCAGCTTCATAAACCAACATCCGGAGATGTTTATTTCCGTGACATTAACCTGGTTACCGCCAGCGACTCGAAACTAAGAGAGCTTCGGCGCGACATGCAGATCATTTTCCAGGACCCTTATGCTTCACTCAATCCGCGCATGACCGTGGGCCGAATTATTGCCGAGCCCCTGGAAGTACACAATATTGGCACGGCAAACGAGCGCAAGGAGCGCGTCCAGGAGCTGCTGAGATTGGTGGGGCTGAATCCATATTTTGTAAACCGCTATCCTCACGAGTTCTCTGGTGGACAGCGCCAGCGGATCGGCGTTGCCCGCGCCCTCGCGCTTAACCCGGAGTTCATCGTATGTGATGAACCGATCTCTGCCCTGGATGTCTCCATTCAGGCCCAGGTGGTGAATCTGCTGGAAGAGCTTCAGGAAATGATGGGCTTGACCTATCTGTTCATTGCCCATGACTTGAGCATGGTGCGGCACATTTCCAACCGCATTGCGGTCATGTACCTGGGTAAGATTATGGAGCTGGCGGACCGTGAGGTGCTGTTCGAGAATACTTTGCATCCTTATTCGATCGCCCTGCTTTCCGCGGTGCCCCTCCACAATCCGGCCGAAGAACGCAAGCGCAAGCGCATCATCCTGCGGGGTGATGTCCCCAGCCCGGCGAACCCACCCTCCGGGTGCCGGTTCCATACCCGCTGCCCGATCGCGGAGAAACGATGTGAAGTAGAAGATCCCGAGTTCCGGGAATATGAACCTGACCATTGGGTTGCCTGCCATTTTGTTGAAAAAGCCCAGCAGAAAATGCGATAATCAGTCATTGGAAGGACTGTTCAATATCAAGCTATAGTAGGAAATCTTTGATAAGGAGGTGATGCCCACCCAGCGAATAAATCCAAATACCGACTATTTTGTTGTTCATATTATCTGAAGGAGAAGAAAAACAATGAGTAAAAAACTATTTGCGATCGTTTCCTTGCTGATCATGGGGAGCATGGTTTTATCTGCTTGCGGCCCCAAAGTGCAGGAAGGAACTGTCGCCACTGGTGATGTGGTGACCATGTATGGGTATTCCACCACGGATATACCTACGCTTGATCCACAGAAAGGTGAGGACGTGGTCTCGATCAACTATATCGAGAACCTGTTCGTGCACCTGACCAACTACGATGCGGTTACCGCGGATATCGTTCCTGAGGCAGCCACATCCTGGGACATCAGTGATGACGGCTTGACCTACACCTTCACAATCCGCACCGATATTCCCTGGGTGAATCTAAACCCCGAGACCGGTGAAGTGAAGCAGGAAGTTGATGCAGACGGCAATCCTCGCTTTGTTGGTGCTGGCGACTTTGTCTACGGCATCAAACGAGCTTGTGATCCTAACCTGGCTTCCTACTACAGCTCGGTTATCGCCCCCTTCATCGCTGGCTGTGCAGATATCCTGAACTATGAGGATCCCGAGAATATCCCAGCTGAGATGTTCGATGCAGTTGGCGCGGAAGCACCCTCCGATGACACCCTGGTTATCACTCTTCCTGAACCGGCAGCTTTCTTCATGTCCATGACCCCGATGTGGACCCTGACTGCTTCCCCGCAGTGGGCCGTTGAGGAATATGGCGACGAGTGGATCGAGGCTGGCAACATTGTCACCAACGGCCGCTACGTGCTGGACACCTGGGACCATGGTGTTTCCCGCGTAATCCTGCGCAACCCGCTAATGCCTGAGGATATGCAGGGCACTGGCAACATTGAAAAGATCGACATCAATGTTGTTCCTGACACCTCCACAGGCTATGCTCTGTGGTTGAACAATGAAGTTGAAGAATCTGGCATTCCTTCCGCGGAACTGGCAGCTCATCTCGAGCAGTACGCTGATGAGACCCTCCAGGTTCCCGACCTGGCTGTCTTCTACATCGCTTTCCGGACCACCAAAGCTCCCTTCGATGACTCTCGTGTTCGAGAAGCTTTCTCGGCTGCCTTTGATCGGCAGACCTACGTGGAAACAGTTTACCAGGGCCAGGGCCTGCCCATGAAACACTTTGCGCCTCCTGGAATCTTCGGCGCTCCCCCCATCGACGAAGTCGGTGTTGGTTTTGATCCCGAATACGCTCGCCAGGTATTGGCCGATGCTGGCTATCCCGACTGTGAAGGATTCCCGCAGGTTACCCTGCTGGGATACAGCGGTGAAGCCACTTTGAACTGGATCGAATTCGCCCAGGCTAACTGGGAAGAGAATCTGGGCTGCTCTGCAGACCTGATCCAGATCGAGCAGCAGGACTTCTCCGATCTGCTCGCGTCCACTCTGGCTGACGATGCCGAAGCTCCCCACATGTGGACCCTCGGTTGGGGCCCTGACTACGCTGATGAGAACAACTGGGCTGGTGACGTGCTGTACTGCACCACCAACACCCGCATCAAGCGTGAGTGCTCCGAAGCCGATGATCTGATCGTGGCTGCCCGCCGGGAAACCGATCCTGCCAAGCGGATTGAGATGTACCGCGAAGTTGAGGAAAGGTTCTTTGGTAAGGGCGGGGAATTCCCATTTGCTCCGCTCTACCTGCGCATTGCCTACACGGCTCGCCACAGTTGGCTGACCGGGGACATCTCCCTGTTTGGCGGAAACCAGTGGTACAACTGGTCCATTGACGCAGACGCGCAAGCTGCTGCCCGTTAGTTGACCTTTGGATTGCTGTGAAATTGGAGGGCGGCTTTTCGCCGCCCTCCTCTTCTCAACACAACCACTCTCAAATTCAGGATCTCAGCAGGGTTGACTGGCGGTTAACTCCCTTACCCTGCAGACAAGCCTGGTGAAATTCTGAATGGAAGTTTATCAATTGATGTTGGAGGATGCATGGCTCGATACATTATCAGACGTTTGTTGATTGCCATACCCGTGATTTTTCTGGTGATCCTGGCAACCTTTGTGCTTGTCCAGTCTATGCCTGGGGGCCCATTCGATGCTGTGGGCACACGGGCCATGCCGGAAAACATGGTCCGAATTCTGGAACGGCGCTACGGATTGGATAAACCGCTCTATGAACAGTTCTTCCTCTACCTGGCAAATATCTTACAAGGTGATTTTGGACCGATGTTTCGAGAGCCAGCCCAATCAGTGGGAGATGTGATATCCCAGACATTCCCGGTAACGGTGCAGCTGGGATTGATGTCTACTCTTGTGGCCTTTGGGATCGGTATTCCCATCGGTATCATCGCTGCCTTGAACCACAACACCATGGTGGATTATATTGCCACCTTCTTGGCGGTGGTCAGCATCTCCATCCCTGCCCTGGTATTGGGACCTGTGCTGATCTATTTCTTCGCCCTCAAGCTGCAATGGTTCCCGATCGCTTTTTGGGGTGAAAACCCTCCTTTCTTCCTGGGTTTCATCCCCTCCTTCTCCAGGGCTTTCTTTTCTCATGCGGCCTTACCGGTCTTCTCTTTGGGGACAGGTGCTGCTGCAGGAATCGCCCGCCTGACCAGAGCTGGATTGCTGGAAGTGCTTTCCTCGGATTACATCCGAACTGCCAGGGCAAAAGGCCTGCGGGAAAGAGCGGTGATCGTGATCCACGCCTTGAAAAATTCGCTGATCCCGGTAGCAACCATTCTGGGACCACTGCTGGCAAATTTATTGACAGGTGCCTTTATCACTGAGACGATCTTTGCCATTAACGGCATGGGACGGCGATTTGTGAACAGTATTGGCCAGCGGGAATATTTTCTGCAGACCGGTCTGGTCCTGATCTATGGAATTATGCTGGTAATGGGAAATCTGATGGTGGATATCATGTATGCCTGGCTGGATCCCCGAATTCGTTACGATTAGGAATGGATAATAACTATGTCACCTGAAAAACAATTAGAAGAACTGGCGAATGGTACAGATTTAAACGAATATGGGCGAGGTCGAAGCCCGATGCAGGACGCGCTGCGTGAATTTCGGCGCAACAAAATAGCCGTTGCGGGGGTTATTTTTGTCATTTTTATCATCCTGGCGGCGATTTTTGCACCGCTGTTGACCCCTTACGACTTTTCCCAGCAAAATCAGTTCAATAACCGTGAAAAAGCATTTACCGGGTATGACATCACGACTGATTACGCTGAAGATAATTGCCATTGGTATAACACACCCCTGGAGTGGGGCTGCACGATCTTTATAGCGGGATCAGACGCCCTGGGGCGGGATCTGTGGAGCAGGATGATCTACGGAGCCCGGGTATCGCTTTCGGTAGCATTTGTAGCCTCGATCGTGAGCTTAACCATTGGCATCCTTTATGGAACTATCTCGGGTTATGTGGGCGGCAGGACCGATATGATCATGATGCGCATCGTTGACTTCTTATATGCGGTGCCTACTCTGCCGATTATCATTATGATGACGGTCTATTTCAAGGCTCTAGCCCGCAGAGGAGTCAGTACCGGTTTCATGGGCACTCTGATCACCTTGAACAAAGCGACAGGCGGATTATTCTTTGTGTTTGTCGCAGTCGGTGCTTTGTTCTGGCTGGGCCAGGCACGTCAGGCTAGAGGTCAGGTACTGTCCTTCAAAGAGAAGGAATTTGTTGAAGCGGCCCGAGCGATTGGAGCAAAGGATGGCCACATCATGCTCAGGCACCTGCTGCCGAACGTGATCGGTCCCCTATTGATCGTCGAATCCATGGCAATTCCAGGCTATATTTTCCTGGAAGCGAACTTGAGTTTTATTGGACTGGGTGTTGATCCGCCTACTCCCAGTTGGGGTGCGATGATCAACGAAGGCTACAGCACGATTAAATCCAATCCCCATCTGGTGCTCTTCCCCGGGGTTGCCCTAGGATTGACCACCTTGGCGTTCAACTTCATGGGTGACGGACTTAGAGATGCATTTGATGCCCGTCTGCGGGGGAGGAAATAGGCTTGATGAAAAGGAAAAACCTTTACACAATTTTAGCGGCAGTGACTGCGCTGATTTTACTCAGCTTAGCCTGCAACCAGGCCGGTGAGATCATCACTCCGGCCCAAGCCACTCAGCGTTATGAAGCAACCAAAGAGGCTTCACAGAGCGGAGTGGTAGGTGACGCGGAAGGCGCAGATTATCCTGCAGGTACAGAAGCAGTCCTGATCGGTGAGGGCTACCTGGTAGGTTTGTATTCGAATCCGGGCGATGTGTCAAGGGAAGGGCAGTAATGAACTGTTCAGGGCCAGGCAATCGCCTGGCCCTTTCGTTTTCAGGAAATAGTTCTCCAGGATGGTTTCGGGCAGTACCTGACACCAATTGCTTTTCAATCAGTTCAGGATATAATCTGGAAGGTTTTCCAGCGATATTGGGCAAGGAGAAGGCATGGGTTGGTTTAATAGATCGAAGATTTTTGGTCTCTTCGGGGTGATCTTTCTGGCGGGGTTGATTTCTGGCTGCTCCAGCACAGCGCAGGAAAAACTGTGGGTGAAGTCAGAAAGCTGGAGCAGAGCTGTCAGATTGGGTGAGACACACCTGGTTGCACCGGTGCCTTCCACTGTATCTCCATCCGGAGAGGTTATCAGTATGCTCTTTCCGAGGATCGAAGGAAGGGAAGATAAATATCAACCAGAAATCGTCCTTCTTTCCGAGAAAGGGTTGATCCAAGACAGAATCCTGGTTGATCTAGAAGTTTCCAGACCGGTGGATGCCAGCATCCAGCTCAATAATGGCCACCTTGACAAAACGCCAGAGGGCTATGTGATCTCGTATTCTGGAAGCCGGGAGCATCCGGGCGTGTTTCTCCTACTGGGAGACCTGGAACACCTGGAAAGGGTCGAACTGGACTCCCTGGGATTGCGTGTCAATCAGTATGTGGATGATTTGGGACAGCTGCATTTGGGGTGGATCAGGTATCCCCTCAACTATGGAGTTTTTGAGATCTACTACCTGCAATCAGACTTGAATGATGTCAATCCTCAGTATAAGGCATTGATTCACTCCCAGAATATCACGACAGCCATTAGGATTACAGGGCCTGCCCTGGGATTCGATCAAGAGCTGGCTTATTTCATTTGGAGCGAATCGATTGTATCTGGATTGGATACTGGCGCCCAAACGACTTATCTGCAGTACTTTCCAGTTGGGCAACCGGATAAAGTTCGACCTCCTATGCGGATGGCTATCCCCGCCACACAAGTCCTGGATGAAGAGCCAATTTACGGTACATATTTCCAGGTCGGAAACCGGGTTTCGATGGGGGGAGCCTTTCCCAGAACAACCTTCCTGGACAATATCAGCATCCTACCGGGCAGCGTTCTCAGGTGAACGTTGCCTATATAAAAGACGGCCTGTTGACCTCATATCAGCCGATCAGCTACACTTCCACAGAGTCCAATTTTCCACACCTGTTTCAGGATCAAGATCAGAACCTGTATATCAGCTGGCTCGAAAAAGACAGCCCGAATTTCTATGTTTATCTGGCAACTACAGATCCGACCAAGCGGCAAATTCTGGATGAAGTATCCGGCGCAGATTATTTCTATCTGATCGCTGAAGGTTTGTTTGGAGTCCTCGCTGGAGTTGTATTGTCTCCGTTTGCGGCCGCTGCCTGGGGAGGAGCCGGACTGCTGGCTTTCGTTTTCAACCTGATACTTTCTCAATTTAATAAGCCTATCTTGAGAAAAATCGGGGAATTTCTAAGCATCATTGGGGGTATATATATCTTCTGGTGGTTCAAGCTCGCCACACTGCCTGGGATTTTGGATGATTACGTACCTTTCTCGGCCTGGATCCCGCACATTCCTGATAATTTGGATCAGCCGCTGATCTATGGCGTTCCGGTGCTGATCGGTCTGACTGCGCTTACCGTGGCCTGGTCAAAAACCTATAAAAAGGATTCGGGTTCGGCAATCAACTTCCATCTTCTCTATGCAGCCACGGACGCATTGCTGTCCTGTGCGGTATATGGAAATTCGCACTGTGCTGCGAGCGAACCTGGAGGCCCTTGAGATAGACCTTGATCTGATAGATGTTCCGACTGGCGAGGAAGCCATTGTCGAGGTTGTCGGCACGGGTGTTGATCTGATGATCGCGGATGTCGGCCTTCCAGGGCTTTCTGGTGTGGAACTCTACCGGAAGCTGAAATCCACTTATCCTGACATGAAGGTCATCATCATTACCGGCCTGGAGGATGAGGAAGTTCGCCAGGAGATAGCTGAGCTAGATTTAGAGGCTTTTTTCTTCAAACCGCTGCGGATGCCAGAATTCCTTAACGCTGTGCGGATATCCCTGGGCTTGGACCCTGTGGAGGATGAACCAGAAGAAGACCTGATCAAACTCAGGAAAAAGAACCTCCATAAGGACGTTACGAATCGGATTGCGGATTTGCGGGGCGAGTTGGGGGCGATTTCCATTGTCGTCATTGAAGATGGAGGAGTGATTGGGGCTGAAACAGGTGTGATGCCTGATTCTATCTATGAGACTCATGTCATCCCACTGCTTCTGACAGTATTTGGAGCAACGAACAAGATCTCTTCTTACCTGGGGAATGATAATCCCAAGAGCACCTGGTATTTTTCTGGAGATAAGTATGACGTTTTCTGGTCGCATATCAACGCCAAATATGGGATGGTGATCATCACCAATCCGATCGAGCAGAACAATGACCTCACCTGGGTGCTGACAACGGTAGAGTTGGCCATCCAAGAAGTGGATATGATCATCGCTGGTTTGGGTGATTCAGGTGCAAAACCCTCATCTAAATCCAGCGCGAAAGAGCAGCCGGAAGAGGATAACGACAAATCAGCCGCTAAGGTTGCCAAAGCTGAGCTTCCCAAACAGCCCCCCAAGGGGTCCAACGGTTCTTCCAAGAAAAGTGAAGAAGCGAAGAAATCCCAGAAGGAATTAGCATCTCGGGAAAATGTGAACGAGAACGAGGTGCATGAATTTTGGAAAGCAGCCACTTTGGAAGAAGAGATCATCCGCATCGACAGCCCTGATTCGCTGTCTTTTGAACAAGCTCAAAAATTGGGTTTCATCCCCAATGGAGAGAAATCAGAGTCCTGAAATCCCTTTCCTGAGTGTAAAATCCTATTCCATTGCCACAAAAAATCTACTATGATACAATGCCTTGGCTGACGTTGGGGAGTGGTGCAATGGTAGCACAGAGGCCTTTGGAGCCTTTGATCTTGGTTCGAGTCCAGGCTCCCCAGTTTAACCTTCATCTCTGGGAAGCGGGATTGATTTACGAAAAACGAAACAGTACTGAAGAGGACATTATTAAGCGAGCTGGGAGATTGTGCAATTTTCCTGCTCGCTGATTGTTTAATCCACTTGAGTAACTTGATTATCTCCCAATTAAGGAAGGGGATGAGACATGGCAGTTGATGTGATCATTCTAGCAGCTGGGAAAGGCACACGGATGGTATCTGATTTACCGAAACCGCTTCACCAGCTCCTGGGAAAACCGATGATTAGTTATGTTTTGGATGCTGCAGCACCGCTGACGGAACGACCGCCCGTTGTGATCGTCGGTTATGGAAATGAAGAGATTCAAGCGACTCTGGGAGAAAGCCTGCGTTATGCCAAGCAGGACGATCTGTTGGGCACCGGTCATGCAGTTCAACAGGCTGAAACCTTGCTGAAGGGTAAATCTGACTTGATTCTGGTCCTTTACGGGGATATGACGCTGATCCGCACCGAAACCTTGAATGACCTGATCGAAACTCAGAAAGCTCAGGATGGTCCCTTGAGCATATTAACTCTGGTAGATGAGACCCCGCGAGGTTTTGGCAGAATCCTGCGCAATGAGAAGGGGGAAATCCAGGCTATCATTGAAGAGTCAGACGCTACAGCAGAACAACTGGAGATCAAAGAGCTGAACGCCGGCATGTATTGTATTCAAGGGGAATGGCTGTGGGAGTCCCTTTCCAAGATCCCTCTTTCAGCTAAGGGTGAATACTTTTTGACCGATCTGGTTGGTATCGCTGTGCAGGAAGGAAAATCGGTTGCCTCAGTCCAGGTAGTAGATTCTCAAGAGTTGTTGGGCATCAACACCCGGGTACATTTGGCAGAAGCCGGTCAGGTTCTCCGGAGCAGGATCAATAACCAATTGATGGAGTCCGGTGTCAGCCTGATCGATCCGGCGACAAGCTATATTGACCCTGGTGTTGTTATTGGTCAGGATACAGTGATCCAACCTAATACTTATCTTCAGGGGAACACGGTAATTGGGAAGGACTGCCTGATCGGACCAGGAACCAGGATCATCGATAGCCAGATCGGGAATAACTGTGAGATTGAATTGTCGGTGGTGGAGGAATCCCGGTTGGAGGATAGGGTGGATGTCGGGCCTTTCAGCCACTTGCGCAAGGGAGCTCATCTGGCTGCTGGTGTCCATGTTGGAAATTTTGGTGAGATCAAGGATTCCTATCTGGGTGAGGGCAGCAAGATGGGTCACTTTTCCTATTTGGGGAATGCCAAAGTGGGCAGGAATGTCAATATCGGAGCCGGAACGATCACCTGCAACTATGATGGGGTTGAAAAACATCAGACGGTGATCCAGGATAATGTCTTCATTGGCAGTGATTCTATGCTGGTGGCGCCGGTGGAAATTGGAGAAAATTCATCAACTGGGGCTGGTTCGGTAGTGACCCGGGATGTGCCTGCAAATAGCGTGGTAGCTGGAGTACCGGCCCGGGTGATCCGCCACAAGGACCGGGAATAGGGCCAAGTTTCTTAAAAAAACGTAGTAAAATTCCTGAACCCGGAGAGCTGGTTATCCGGGTTCTATTGACCAAGGTGAAGTTTATAAAGCTGGTGAGGAGAAAACACAGATGGCACTAACAGATGAACAACGACAGGAATTGATCGATCTCGCCTGTGAGGTTAAATCGAAAGCCTATGCTCCCTACAGCAACTACCAGGTGGGAGCTGCCTTACTGACTGATAGTGGAAAGATTTACACCGGAGTGAATGTGGAAAACGCGGCATATCCGGACTCGATCTGCGCCGAAAGAGCAGCCGTTTTCAGCGCGATCAGTGCTGGAGAGAGAGAATTCGCAGCGATTGCAGTTGCCACCAGGAATGGGGGAACCCCTTGTGGATCCTGCCGGCAGGTGCTGTCTGAATTTGGCTTGGATATTGAAGTACTCCTGATAGATGAGAACGGCACTCTGGTCCGACAAAACACAGTCCGGGAGCTACTTCCCGGTGCGTTCCTTCCTGCAGATCTCAAGGAATGAGATTACCAGATTGGACTCGGTGTGGAGATCAAAAGCAAACCTTCAATAATCCAGCCGTCCTGTTCCTGCCCTTCTTCATTTACAAAACGAATATGTAGCCAGTAGTAGTTGCTCTCTTCGTCAAAAGATGGCGCAGGGTCAAGAATCTCGACTACTGAACCGTTAACCAGCGAAGTGAGTTTTGGCCCATTAAAACTTGGTTCACTTCTGATCCAGGCGCCCCCGAATTCTTTCGAAACAGCGATCTCTGCATAGAATGGAGTTGGCTTGGGCGTGATCGAGGGGGTCGGTGAAGGGGGCGGTGTGTTGGTGGCAGTAGGTACGGTGGCTGTCAGCGTGGGGGAAGGTGGGATAGGGGTCTGGGTTGGGGTGGCGCTGGGCG